>JAFZPN010000106.1 GCA_017550315.1 Clostridia bacterium | reverse complement strand
CGAGCACTACGTAATCCACGTGCTGCGCGGTGATCCCGCGTTCATTCCGGAGCTCGATTTCGTCATGGAACAAGGCGGCCGTCTCATCGGTCAGAACATGTTCATGAAGACCGTCATCGACGCCGACGACGGCCGCGTGATCGACGTTCTGACCATGGGCCCGATCTGCATCGCGAACGACCTGAAACGCAAGGGATACGGCAAGAAGCTGCTCGATTATTCCCTCGAGAAGGCGGAGGCGGTGGGGTTCGGCGCGGTCCTGTTCGAAGGGAACATCGGATTCTACGGCAAGAGCGGGTTTGACTACGCGAGCCGCTTCGGCATCCGCTATCACAACCTGCCGGAGGGGGCGGATTCCTCCTTCTTCCTCTGCCGGGAACTGATTCCGGGATACCTCGACGGAATCACGGGCGTGTATCAGACGCCTCCGGGCTATTACGTCGACGAAGCCGAGGCGGAAGAATTCGACCGGACCTTTCCCAAAAAGGAAAAGCTAAAGCTGCCGGGACAGCTTGTCTGAGGCCGCTGACCGAACGAAAATAACGTGCGCGGGAGCCGGACTGCCTTCTCAGGCGGCGGCTCCCGTCCGTTTTGTGAAAAGATTTGACAAGCGCGATATTCCGTGCTATAATACCGTCGAAACGACACGGCAGCGGGGGATGACATGAACAAAGACCGGATGAGGGGATATCTTGAGACAGAGCGGCTCGTTCTGTTTCCCTATACGAAAGAGAATCTCGCTCTTTTCAACCGGGATCTCGGCGCGTTTGAAGAATATTTCGACGTCCGATACCGCGGGGAGGAGCTCGATTATCTCCTGAAGGGCTTTCTCTTGAAGCTCGAAGACGAGATTGCCGCCGATCCGGAGCATTTTCTCTTCTTCACGGAATTCCTGATCGTAAAAAAGGACGACAGCCGCATCATCGGATCGATCGATTATAAATACATCCCGAAGGACGGCGTCACCGAGGTCGGGTACGGGATGAATCCCGCCTATACGGGCCACGGCTACATGACCGAGGCGCTGCGGGCGTTCCTCGATTTCGGCAGATCGCTCGGCATCCGGACCGTCCGCGCAGACACGCTGCCCGACAACATCCCCTCGCAGAACGTCCTGAAGCGCTGCGGATTCCGCTTCCTCTGCGAGGACGGGAATCTCTGGTGGGAGATCGATCTCGAAAACCAGGTGCATCTCTCCGCCGCGCACCGGACCATCGTCGACGCGGTGATCCGCAAGGCAGCGGCCCTGTGCACGGATTCGCTCGCGCTGATCGGCGTGTACGGTTCCGCCGCGACGGGGGACACCCATGCGAAATCCGACCTCGATCTGATGATCCTCGTGGAGGACGAGCGGGGCTTTGCGCTGTCATCGGGCTTTATCCTCGACGACGCCGGGGTGGGGTATGATCTCTACTGCACGACGTGGGAATCGCTGGAACATGACGCCGCCTGTCCGCACGCGCAGCTCGGGAAACTGCTCGACGCAAAGCTCGTGTACGTCAACCACCACGCAGCGGTCGAGCGTCTCGAAGGATTGCGGGACAAGGCGAGAGCCGTCCTCGCGTCCCCGGAACGCCATGAACGCGCGGCGGAGGCCTTCGATCACGCGAAACTGCGCCTCGCCGACTGCTTCCTCACGCAGGAGACCGCAAAGATCCGCGCGTATGCCGCCGATGCCATCTACAGCCTGCTCGACGCACTGATGCTGTCCCACGGCAAAGCCTTCCGGCGCGGTACCAAGCGGACCTTCGAGGAACTGGGCGCGCTGGCATTGCCGTTTGACGCGGAAAGCCGCATCCTTGACGTGATCCGCGGCACGAAGCCCGATGCGATCCGGACGGCACTGATAAGACTGATCCGGGAGACAGGCGATACACTCTCAGTCCCGCGGGAAAGGGAAGCGCCGAGCCCCGAAAACTTATCGGGGACCTATGAAGAGATGTTCTCGAACTGGCACGGCAAAATGCAGGAGGCGGCGGACCGGGGCGACGTGTTCTCCTCGTTCATGAACCTCGCTTCTCTCGGGAGTATGCTCGACGACATCGCCGCGGACGTCGCGATCCCCGAAATCGACGCCCTCGGATGCTTTGATCCCGATGATCTCGATAAGAACGCAAGGATCTACGATGAAGCCCTCGCGGAATATGAGAAGGTCTACCTCGGGATCGGGATCTCGCCGAAGCACTACCCGGACGCGGGGACCTTCGCAGCGGAATATCTCGGAGGCTCTGACCATGAATGAAGTGAACCGGACCCTGTTCATCCCGCTCTATGGGAAAGCCCGGGTCAGCCAAAAGGGGATCCTCCTCTCCGATCCGACGGCGGAAGAGATCTGGGAGGCGGAGGCGTTCCCGATCCGCGGAAAATCCAAATCGAAGTGGCTCGCGTATAATATGGCGATGCGGGCACGGGTCTTCGACGACTGGACGGAGGAAATGCTCCGGGAGTATCCCGACGCGCTCGTACTCCACATCGGGTGCGGGCTCGACAGCCGCTGCCGCCGCGTGAAGGAGCCGTACCGGCTGTGGATCGACGGCGATTTCCCGGAGGTGCTCGGGATCCGCAGAAAGTATTTCCCCGAAAGCGAGAACTACCGCATGATCCCGCTCGACGCTTCAAAGCCCGAACAGATCGCCGCGCTCCCGGACTATGGTACCGCCGTCGTCGTGCTCGAAGGCCTGACGATGTATCTGACGCCGGACGATCTTCGCGGATTCTTCGCGGCTCTTGCGGATAAGTATCCACAGGTGCACATCCTCGCGGATTTCTATACGGAATTCGGCGCGAAGGCATCGAAATACAAGAACCCGGTGAACGACGTCGGCGTCACGAAGCTCTACGGCGTCGACGACCCGGATGCGTTCCTCGACGGCCTGCCGGTAGGCGTCGTCCGGGAGCACAGCTTCACGCCTGCCTCCCTCGTCGACGAGCTGAAACCCGCAGAACGGCGCGTCTTCCGATTCCTCTTCACGGGCCGCGTCTACCGGAAGATCTACCGCCTCTATGAGCTCGCCGCACCGTGCGGCACAGAAAGAAAGGAGCTCTCATGAGCAGCCAGTCCCAGAAACAGGTCAAGATTTTCAGCGTCATCGCGGCCGTCCTCGCCCTGCTCTGTATCGCGGCGATCATTTGGATCCTCCACAGCCTGTTCCCGAAGGCGCCGCCGGTCGATTTTCCAGAAAATTATGAGCAGCTCACCGTGCGGCAGTATGGGGCGGAGGAAGAGCGGATTGTTTATCCGGAGGACGCCGACCTGCTTCTCGATGTGCTGCGCGAGGCGGAACCGACCAACCGTCAGAGCATCCAAGATTTCCCCTTTGAGCAGGAATATACGACCTTCACGATCCATACGCCCGACGAGGAGCCCGGTTATTACCGCTTCTATCTCTACGAGGAAGACGAAAACATGATCCTTGAGATCCCCTATTGCGGCATCTACATCGTCCGGGATCCCGAACACCGCATCTTCGGGCGGGAAATGCCCGTAACCGATCCCGAAAAGGAGTAAACCATGCATATCTACCACAACATTCTCGAAGCCGTCGGCTCAACGCCGCTCATCCGCCTGAACCGCATGCCCAAACCCGGCAGCGCGGAGGTCCTCGTCAAGATGGAGGGCCTCAACGTCGGCGGATCGATCAAGACGCGCACCGCCCTCAATATGATCGAAGCGGCGGAGCGCGAAGGCCTCATCACGCCCGGGAAGACCATCATCGTCGAGCCGACGAGCGGGAATCAGGGGATCGGGCTGGCGCTTGTCGGCGCGGTCAAGGGATACCGGACGATCATCATCATGCCCGATTCCGTCAGCGAAGAGCGGCGCAAGCTCATCCGGCACTACGGCGCGGAGGTCAAGCTCATCCACGACGCGGGCGACATCGGCGCGTGCATCGACGAATGCCTCCGGACCGCGCTCCGCATGGAGGAGAAGAATCCGGACGTCTTCGTCCCGCAGCAGTTCGCCAATCAGAACAACACGCTCGCGCACAAGAAGCACACCGCGCTCGAGATCATGGCGCAGGTCTGCGGACCGATCCACGGCTTCTGCTCGGGCATCGGCACGGGCGGTACGATCACCGGGATCGGGGAGGTCCTGCGCGCGCAGTATCCCGAGATCGAGATCTGGGCGGTCGAGCCGGAGAACGCGGCGATCCTCGCGGGCGGCACGATCGGCACGCACCTCCAGATGGGGATCGGCGACGGCATCATCCCGCCCATCCTCAACCGCGAGATCTACGACGACATCTACATCGTCACCGACTGCGAGGCGCTCGAGACGTCCAAGCGGCTGGCAAGGGAAGAGGGCCTGATGGTCGGGATCTCCTCCGGCACGAACGTCGCCGCGGCCCTGAAGCTCGCGGAAAAGCTCGGCGAAGGGAAGACCGTCGTCACCGTCCTGCCTGACACTGCCGAACGCTATTTCTCGACCCCGCTGTTTGAAGAATGACCGCAATCGAACCGTTCCGTCCCCGCGGAGCGGTTTTTTTCGTCATCCGCCCGGCCGCCTCTTGACTTTTCCGGCGTTCTCGTGTAAAATTATGCTGGTGGAAAAGGGCGAATCCCATAGGAAGCGTCCTTCCGCACAGAATTCTTTCATCGAAAGGGCTTCCATGATACAGGCACTTGCATTCCTGCGGGAATTCAATCTTGCGTCCACCGTGCTCCGCCTCCTGCTCGCCATGATCGGCGGCGGACTGGTCGGCTACGGACGCTCGAAAAAGCAGCGCGCCGCAGGCCTGAGGACCTACACCCTCATCTGCATCGGCTCCGCGCTCAGCGTCATGATCTCCCTCTATCTCTATGAAATGCTCCACGGGCCGTGGCTTGCGACGGTCGAAGCGGTCGGCGAAAAGTTCGACGCTTCCCGGATCGCCGCGCAGACGATCTCCGGCATCGGTTTCCTCGGCGCGGGCATCATCTTCAAGGTCGCGCACGGGCAGGTCAGCGGACTCACCACCGCCACCGGCCTCTTCGCCGTCGTCTGCATCGGGATCGCGGCGGGCGCGGGCTTCTATGAGTGCGTGATCCTCGCGATCATCATCGTCATCCTCGTTTTGAACGTCATGTCCCCGCTCGAGAGCCGCTTCAAGCGGACCGTGCGAAACATCAATCTCTACGTCGAGTTTGCGTCGGTCGACGACATCGGCACGATCGCCGACCGGATCCGGGACATGGACGCGCAGATCTTCGAGATCGACATCGAGCGCACGGAGAGGACGGAAAACCTCTTCCCGTCCGCGGTCTTCAACCTCAAGCTGAGCAAGGAGAACCATTCGCATTCGGCGATGCTGTCCTCCGTTGCGGAAATGCCCTGCGTCCATTCGGTGCAGGAACTGATTTCCTGAAAGGAGAACCCATTATGTTACCGCTTTACGGTCCTCTTCGGGATCTCAATCTCCTCTCGGTCGTCCTGCGCATGCTTCTCTCCTGCGCATGCGGTACCCTCGTCGGGCTGGAACGCTCGGCCAAGAACCGTCCCGCCGGCTTCCGCACGCACACCCTCGTCTGCATGGGCGCGGCGGTCGCGGCTCTCACGGGGCTCTATCTCTACCTCGGACCCGGCCTGCCCGCGGACATCACGCGAATCAGCGCGCAGGTCATCAGCGGGCTCGGCTTCATCGGCGCAGGCACGATCATCGTCACGAAAAAGATGGACATCAAGGGGCTCACCACCGCGGCGGGTCTCTGGGTGACCGGCATCATCGGCCTCGCCATCGGCAGCGGGTATTACGAAGGCGGGATCATCGGCACGGGCCTCATCCTTGTGACGGAGACCTGGCTCGGCACGCTGTCCTCCCGTATCCAGAAGCGCCCGCTGTTCATCCTCCGTGTCCACTACCGCGAGAAGACCTCGCTCGATCAGGTCCTGCGCACCTGCAAGGACGCGAAAATGAACATCGTCAACCTTCAGATCCGCATGGTGAACGGCGGGGAAGAGCCCCTTTACCGGGCGGACATCACGCTCCGCGGCACAACCAAGCCCGGCGTCCTGCTGTCGAAGGTCGAGCACATGCCCGGCATCGAAGCGGCGGCGGAAATGTAAGGCATGAAAATCAAGCTGTTTGAGGATAAAGAATTTTACCATAAGCTCGTGACCCTGGCCTTTCCCATCGCCTTCCAGAGCCTGATGCTCGCGGCGGTGGCAGCCGGGGATGCGGTGATGCTCGGACGCGTCGAGCAGAACTCCATGGCGGCGGTCTCGCTCGCGACGCAGATCCAGTTCGTGCAGAACATGCTCATCTCCTCCATGGTGTCGGGGATGACGGTACTCGGCGCGCAGTACTGGGGCAAGGGAGACCGGGTGACCGTGCGGGATCTCTTTCATCTCGGCCTGAGGCTGAACGGGATCATCTCCCTCGTGTTCTTCGCCGCCTGCGTCTTCTTCCCGCGCCCGCTCATGCTGCTCTACGCGGAGGACGAGGCGCTCATTTCGATCGGCTGCGCGTATCTGCGGATCGCCGGCTGGTCGTATCTCTTGACCGGGATCTCGCAGTGCTATCTCGGCATGATGAAGATCACGGGACACGCGGCCCGCAGCGCATGGATCAGCTCGGTCACCGTCGTCGGGAACATCGTGCTCAACGCCGTCTTTATCTTCGGGCTTCTCGGCGCGCCTGCGATGGGAGCGGAAGGGGCCGCGCTGGCGACGGTGATCGCACGGGTCGCGGAACTCATCTGGGCGGTCGCGTCCTCCTTTGAGAAGGACTTCATCCGGCCGGAGTTCAAGAGTCTCTTTCACCGGGACCGCGAGCTCTCGCGCGACTTCCGGAAATGCACGCTCCCGCTGCTCGGCGCATACCTGCTCTGGGGCATCGGATTCACGACCTATACGGCGATCATGGGTCACCTCGGACCGGACGCGGCGGCGGCGAATTCCGTCTCGGCGGTCGTGCGCGACCTGATGTGCTGTCTCTGCAACGGCATCGCGACGGCCGGCGGCATCCTCGTCGGGAATGAGCTCGGCGCGGGCAATCTCGAGCGCGGGCGGATCTACGGCGACCGGACGGCCATCCTCGCCTTCCTCATCGGCTTTGCGTCCTGTCTCATCGTTCTCTCCGTCTCGCCGCTCGTCGTGCGCTTCATGATCCTCACGGACGAGGCGCGGCGGCTCTTATCCGGGATGCTCGTCATCATGTCGGTCTATATGATCGCGCGGAGTGTGTGCACCATCGTCATCAACGGCATTTTCGCGGCGGGCGGGGATACGATCTTCGACATGTACTCCCTCGCCGTCGCCATGTGGGGGATCGCGGTGCCGCTGTCCCTTCTCGGGGCCTTCGTCTTCCACTGGCCGGTGCTCGTCGTCTATGCCTGCACCTGCCTCGACGAGATCGGCAAGATCCCGTGGGTCATGCTGCATTTCCGCAAACACAAATGGGTCCGGGACCTGACCCGGGAACGCTGATACGGGAGTTGATAACTTTATGAAAACGATTTATCTCGCCGGAGGCTGCTTCTGGGGATGCGAAGAATTCTTCCGGCAGTTCGACGGCGTCCTTCATACCGTCGTCGGTTACGCGAACGGGAATACCGAAAACCCGACCTACGAAGACGTGAAGCACCGGGGAAGCGGTCATGCGGAGACCGTGAAGATCGACTTCGACGAGGAGGTGATCTCCCTCACCGAACTGCTCGACGATTATTTCCTCGTGATCGATCCGCTCTCCGTGAACCGGCAGGGCGAGGATGAAGGCATCCAGTACCGCACGGGGATCTATTACGAGGACGAAAGCCTCCTGCCTGAGATCCGCGCGCGCGTCGAGCGGGAAGCCGAACGCCTCGGTCAGCCGCTCGCCGTCGAGGTGAAGCTGCTCGAAAACTTCTATGAAGCCGAAGAATATCACCAGAAATATCTCGAAAAGCATCCCGGCGGATACTGCCACATCCCCCGGAGCATGATGCACATCGCGAAAGGAGCGAAATAACATGAAGGTCATCAACGTCTACGAACAGTATTTTGAGGGACACTGCCGCGTATATGACACCGACTGGAAAGGCGTGCGCGTCGCCCTCGTCGCCACCTCGGAGGAGGGAACAGTCAAATACGAGGTCCAGGTCAATTTCTTCCCGCACACCGAGGAAGACCCGTTTTTGATCTCCTATGACAAGATCGAGACGAAGGAACTGTATTTCGCGAAAGGCCGCCGGTCAAAGAAGCGCGAGGAGGCGTATATGGAAATCATCCGCCCGCTCTGCGACGAGCTCGCCGCGAAGATGGACGGCACCATTGACTGGGACGCGCCGCTCATCGAAGCGCGGAGGGGTTAAACATGATTACGATCCGCCGCCTGACGGAAGAGGACGCGCCGTACTTCGCCGCTGAAGAATGCGCACAGGGCTGGCACACAACCCCGGACAAGTTCCTCGGCCGGATCCGGGACTGCCGGGCGGGGAAGTGCGTTCCCCTCGTCGCGGAACTCGACGGCGTCCCCGCGGGATACGTGAACGTCTATCACGGTGAGAGCTTTGACTGGACACCGTTTGCCGGGAAGGGATATCCGGAGATCGTCGATTTCGCGGTGCTTGAAAAATTCCGCGCCCGCGGCGTCGGTTCCGCTCTCATGGACGAGGCGGAGCGCATCGCCGGGACTTACGCGGACACCGTGTTCCTCGGCGTAGGTCTCCACGCGGGATACGGCTCGGCCCAGCGGATGTACGCAAAACGCGGGTATATCCCCGACGGATCGGGCGTCTGGTACCGGGACAAGGTCTGCGAGCCGTACGCCCCTTGCGAAAACGACGACGATCTCATTCTCTATCTCTCGAAAAAACTGCGGTGAGGCAAATCCACATGGTGAACAGACAGCGCATTCTCGATACATTTTTAACGCTCGTCTCCTTCGATTCCGAATCGTTCTCGGAGCGGCGGATCAAGGAATATCTCCGCGGACGGCTCGACGCGCTCGGGATGCATCCGGACGAGGACGACGCCGATCTGTGCTGCGGCAGACGCGGCCCGGAATCGGCGGGGAACCTCTACGCCCGGCTCGACGGGAACGCGGAGGGCGAGGCGATCCTCTTCTCCTCGCACATGGACACGGTGAAGCCCGGACGGGGCAAGCATCCCGTGGTGCACGAGGACGGGACGATCACCTCCGACGGCACGACCGTGCTCGGCGCGGACGACTGCGGAGGGCTTGCGGCGATCCTCGAAGCGCTCGCGGTCATCACCGAAGAGCATCTCCCGCATCCGACGATCGAAGTCCTGTTCCCGGTCGCCGAGGAGCTCTACGGCCGGGGAAGCGACCGGTTCGATTACGCGAAGCTCGCGGCGAAGATATGTTACTGCCTCGATCTCACGGGCGAGATCGGCCATGCGGTGACGGACGCCCCGACGATCCTTTCGGTCGATATTCGGATAGAAGGACGCTCCGCCCACGCCGGATTCAACCCGGAGGAGGGGATCAACGCCCTCACGGCGGCGGCGAAAGCTCTCGCGCGGATCCCGACCGGACGGGTCGCCGACGATACCACGGTCAATTTCGGCCTGATTTCAGGCGGAACGATCACGAACGCCGTCCCCGGAGAGGTGAAGATCGGCGGCGAGGTACGCAGCCTGCGGCATGAGGAAGCCCTGCGGCGCGGGGAAGGGATCCGGCATATCTTCGAGGAAGAAGCTGCCGCACTCGGCGCACGGGCAGAGATCGAGATCCGCGAGCAGGTCCGCGCCTACCGGACGCCGCGGGATCACCGGGTCGTGACGCGCTTTGAGGAAGCTGTCCGCGCGGAAGGCCTCGAACCCACGCTCGGCGTGACCTTCGGCGGCGCGGATCAGAACCATTTCGCGAAGCACGGGATCACGGGGATCGTCGTCTCCTCCGCGATGCACGACGTCCACACGGTCCACGAATACACGAAGATCGACGAGCTCGTCTCCCTCGCGGGGATTGTCCTACGCCTGATGACGGGCGAATAGAACCAAAAACTGCCTCATCCCGTGCGGATCAGGCAGTTCTTTTTGTTTCGTTTCGGATTCAGCTCATCCGGATGCGGCTTCGCAGCGCGCGGGCGAAGAGACAGGCGCAGACGATCTTACATAGATCCGGGATCACATACGGCAGCACGCACAGGCTGAGCGCGGAGGCAAGTCCGGGCTTCGACGGCGCGACGACCATGAACCACGCGGTCCCGAAGGCGTAGCACGCGACGTTCCCGACGATCATCGACGCGATCCGGACGGGTGCGGTCCTGCCGAAGAGACGTTCCGCGGCCCAGTAGATCAGTCCGGCGGCGATGAAGCCGAGCATGTACCCGCCGGTCGGCCCGACGATCTTCCCGATGCCGCCCGCAAATCCCGAAAACACCGGAGCGCCGATCGCGCCGATGGCCAGATAGACGAGGACGGAGAGCGTGCCGTCGCGTCCGCCGAGGAGTGCGAGCGCGCAGAAGACGCCGAAGGTCTGGAGGGTGAAGGGCACGGGTCCGACGGGGATCGTGACCCAGGCGCAGGCGGCGATGAGGACCGCCATGAGCGCGATGTAGACAAGCTGTCTGACGGCGATGCGGCTGGTCATGCGGGATCAGTTGACCTCGGAGAGGATGCATTCGGCGGTGCCGGAGACGCAGATCTCGCCCGTTCCCGCGGGGATGAAGTAGCTCTCGCCCTTGTGGATCGGATGGACCTCTCCGCCGCATTCGATCTCGGCGTCGTCTCCCGCGTCGAGGACGAGGAGCGAGGCGAAGCTGCGGTCGCAGGAGTCGTAGAGCGCGGTCACGCCGGGGGCTGTCTTGACCCGCACGACAGTGAAGTATTCGCAGGAGGCGAGAATCTCGCAGGTGTCGGATTCCCGGAAGCGGCAGGGCGTCGAGAAGCGGATGGCATCGATCTCTTCCTTCGTGCGGAGCTTGATGACGTCGATGGCCTTTGCCGTGTGCAGCTCGCGCGGTTTGCCGTCGGCGCCAGGACGGTTGTAGTCGTAGACGCGGTAGGTGATGTTCGAGTTCTGCTGGATCTCCGCGATGAGGATGCCCGCGCCGATCGCGTGGACCTGCCCGGAGGGGATGAAATACACCTCGCCCGGATGCACGTCGATGAAGTTGAGCTCCTCCTCGGTGCGGCCCTCTTCGACGGCCTTGGCAAACCCTTCGACGGTGCAGCCTTCTTTCAGGCCGTAGACGAGCTTGGCGCCTTCTTCCGCTGCCATGATGTACCACATCTCGGTCTTGCCGAGCTCTCCCTCATGGGCGAGGCCGTATGCGTCGTCCGGGTGCACCTGGATCGAGAGGCGGTCCGCCGCGTCGATGAACTTGATGAGCAGCGGGAACCGGTCGTAGCGCGCGCCGCAGTAGCCGAGGACGGAACGCCGCGCCGCTTCGATGTAATCCCCGAGCGGGACGCCCGCGTATTCGCCGTCCGCGATCACGCACATTTCCTTTTCGCGCACCGTGAGCTCCCACGATTCCGCGATCTTTTCAAACGGTGCAGTTTTGTTGTATTCGCGCCGGAGACGGTCGCCGCCCCAGATGATTTCCTTCGATACGGGTCTTAACAGAAGCGGATACTTTTTCATATTGACCTCCAATGATTCGGTGTGATTCCTGGATCGCCGCGCATCAAACGTCGGCTTCGCGGGGACCGTAGACGATTTCGTTGAGCCATAGCTCGCGCAGGCTCATGGTCAGGCCGCGGTGGGAGTTGTGGGACTTGCACCACGCGCGCCGCAGTTCGGGCATATCCTCGGCCCGCATCCCGTACTTCATGCGCAGGGTCTCGTTCAGCGCGGGGATGATGCCGTCGCAGTCAAAGGGGAAGGCGAAATCGAGGATGATGACATGCGGGTTGAGCGCCATGATGAGATTGTATACGGAGAGCGAGAGAATATCGGTGACCTCGTCCTGATCCTTCGCGTCGGCGATCTTTTTCTCAAGCGTGCAGCCCGTAAGCTGTCGGACGGAGCCGAGGTCGCAGGCGTGGCCGTTCTTGCCGAGGATGAGATCGCCCGCGACGACGTACACACCGCAGACGAAATGGTCGCTGACGTACCAGTAAACGATGTTCTTCTGTTCGTAGTTCTCGACGTGGCGGATGTTCGAGCGGGCCGCGGCGTTGATGTGTGAGTCGATGACGACGGGCAGATCGCGGAAGTGCCGCCGCACGATCTCGCCGAGGGGCACTTCGCTGAGCTCCGGGACGCGCGAGGTCAGCACCCGGTCGGCGGACGCGTCGTAGGGCCCGGGGACCGCCACGCCGACGCCGATGCAGTTCTGTTCCATGTCGTAGGTGCGGCGGACGTTCGCCGAGGTCTCCGCGAGGAATGCCTGGACGTTCTCCTCGAAGGAGGCGTTCGGGCGGTAGGCGAAGGTGAACTTGTCGAGCGTATCGAGGCGCAGGTTGAGAATCGCGCAGCGGAACTGATACCGCGTGAAGTCGAGGATCAGGGCGAAGCGTTCCGGATTGACGCTGAGAAGTCCCGCGCGGCGTCCGGCCTGGGAGCGGACCTCCTTGATCTGCGTCACGACGTTGCGTTCGAGGAGCGCGTCGGCGATCTTCCCGACGGTCACGAGGGACAGGTCGGTCTTTTCGGAGATCTCAGCGCGGCTGATGCGGTCGGCTTCCGAAATCGAGTTGATGATGGCCTTGATGCTTTCGTATTTGATGCTTTTCAGACTGATGTTGTTCATGGGTTTTGTCCTTCCGGCGGCCGCTCAGCCGCCAATGGGTGAGGAGATTTTGTCTTTCGGATGTATTATACAACAATTATTAAGCCGCGTCAAGGTTTTGTAAATAAATATTATTAAGAAATCGTAAAATCGTAAGGTCAGCGTGGGGGAAAGGGGCGCGGGACTTGACTTTTCTCCCGTCCGGCGGTATAATATTCCGGGATGACGAGAGACAGAACGGGGAAGGGAGGACCGGCATGAAAAGCAGAATAGGCAGTGGAGTTCGCCTCCCCGACGGGATGTGCGGACGGCCGGTCGACCGGTGCTGAGATGGAGATCAACAAGGCGCGGTTTTATAAGATCGTCTACGACACGACCTTCGACGAGCACGAGCGGTACAACATCGGCACCTACAAAGAAAAAAAGCTTCACATCATGATGAAGCGGTATTTCGAGGACGATCCCCGGTATCACGAGGTCCCGACGAACGGCTTCATCGCGGACATCCGGCGAGACGACGCGATCACGGAGATCGAGACCGCCGGCTTCACGGGACTGAAACCGAAGCTCGAAGCCTATCTCCCGGACTACCGCGTCACCCTCGTGCATCCGCTTGCCGGCAGAAAGTACGTCTCGTGGATCGATCCCGACACGCGGGAGATCTCGGGGCGCAAGCGCTCGCCGAAGAAAGAAGGGCTTTACGATCTGCTCTTCGAGATGGTCTACATCCTCCCGTACGTCGCCGATCCGAAGCTGACGGTCCTCGGGCCGGTGCTCGAGATGGACGAATACCGCCTGCTCGACGGCTGGAGCCGTGACCGCAAGCGCGGATCGCACCGCTATGAGCGGGTCCCGATCGATCTTTATGACATGATCGAGCTTGCCGGGGACGAGGACTACCGCCGCGCGATCCCCGAGTCCCTCGGCGAGCGGTTCACCGTGAAGGACTTCCGGTCCGCCGTCCGACTCGCCGATTATCCCGCCCGGGCGATCGTCAAGGTCCTCCTCGCGCGCGGCGTGATCAGGGAGGCGGGAAAGGACGGCCGCTCGATGACCTACGCGCGGATATGACCGGAAGATGAAAGAATCCTGAGAAATCCGGACGATTTTAAACCTTTTCTTAAATCTTGAAAAAAGAACTTGCATTCTGCGCACAAACACGGTATAATATTCGAGGCGGTATGCCAAGAAAACGATAAGGACGGTATCGATCATGAAATACGGCATTCAGATGTACTCCCTCCGCGACATCACCCCCTCCGATCTCGACGGCGCGCTCAAGGCGGTCGCGGACATGGGGTATGAGATGGTGGAATTTGCGGGCTTCTTCGGCCATTCCGCCGAGGACGTGAAGGCCATGCTCGACAAGTACGGCCTCGTCTGCTCCGGCACGCACAGCGGTCTTTACGATCTCCTGAACGATTTCGAGGGAACCGTGAAGTACCACAAGACCATCGGCAACCACAACTACATCATCCCCGGTCATGACCTCTCGACGAAGGAGAAACTCGACACCTTCATCGCGCAGGTGAACGAGATCGCGCCCAAGCTCCGCGCTGAGGGCATCGAACTCGGATACCACAACCACTCCCACGAATTCTATGACATGCCCGAAGGATACCAGATCCACCGCGAACTCGAAGCGAGAGCCGATCTGTTCTTCGAGATCGACACCTACTGGGCCTACGTCGCGAAGCAGGATCCCATCGCGACGCTCGAAAGACTGCGCGAACGCGTACCCGTCATCCACCTGAAGGACGGCGACGCGGACGGTCACGGCGTATCCCTCGGTCAGGGCACCGCTCCCGTGGCGGAGGTGCGCAAGAAGGCCATCGAATACGGCATGCAGATCGTCGTCGAGAGCGAAGGCCTCGATCCGACCGGACGCGAAGAGGTGCAGCGCTGCATCGACTTCCTCCATGCAGAGGACAAAAAAGACGCCGAATAACATCCGGCACAGAAACCCAACATCAGTAAAGGAGCACGCGGACCTTGGCGAACAAAAACAACAACTTTGACATTCCGATTCCCCTGATCGTACTCGCCTATATCTTCTACTGGCCGGTCGGGATCGTTCTTACCATTCTCCGCGTGATTTCCGAAAACCAGAAGAAGCAGAACGCCGCGAATGCGCGACAGTCGGCGGCCCAGATGCGGGCGGACTTCGACAGACGGATGGAAGCGGACGCCGCGAGACGGCAGGCGGAACAGAACCGGATCTACGCCTCCGAGCGCCGCAAGAACCGCGCGGAATACCAGACGAACACCGTGCAGAAGCCGCAGCAGACCGCCCAGTCCGAACCCATGGTCACCAATCCGTATTACCGCGAACAGGTGGACCGCAAGGCCTCGAACCAGGTGAAGAACTCCGGCGCATACGCGGGACTCATCACGGGCGGCGTCATCGCAGCGGTCATCGCGGGCATGTGCCTGCTCTTCGCGGGGCTCGCCGTCGATTCGGGCATATCGTTTCTCGGCGTCGTCGGCATCCCGGTCCTGATCGCGGCTGCCTTCTTCGTCGGTGCGAAGCTCTATAAGAACCGCCAAGTCGAGCTCAACCGCATCAAGAAGATCATCGGCACGAAGGAGAGCTACAACCTCTCGAAGCTGGCGTCCGCATCCGGCAAGAGCCTGAAAAAGCTCCGGAAGCAGCTGCAGAAGATGATCGACAAAGGCGAGTTCGGCGACAGCGCTTACATCGACCTCGGCTCGAACAACTTCATGCGCAATCCCGACGCCACGCCCGAAGATCCCGAAGGCTTCGACTACAAGACCGTCTACGGCGATCTCTTCGCAAAGAAGAAGGCCGCAGAAGGCGAAGAAACGGTCGAGGAGCCCGAGGACGACAGCGACGAGGCGCGCTTTGCGAAGATCCTCGCGGAGATCCGCCGGCTCAACAATCAGATCGAGGACGGCCCCGTCTCCGAGCGGATCGAACGCATCGAGGGCCACACGCGCCACATCTTCGATTACGTGACCGAGCATCCCGGGGCCATGCCGCAGATCCGCACCTTCATGAACTACTACCTGCCGACGACCCTCAAGCTGCTGGAATCCTACAGCCGGATCGAACGAGTCGGCGTCGCCGGAGAGAACATGAAGAAATCGAAGGAGAACATCGAGAGCATCCTCGACCTCCTCGTCGTGGGCTTCGAGCAGCAGATCGACCAGCTCTTCCGCAATGAATCGATCGACATCACCGCGGACATCAGCGTCCTCGAAACGATGATGCAGAAGGACGGACTGAGCGGGAAGAACGACTTCGACATCTCTTCCTACGTCGACGGATACTCCGACGAGGTCACGGACGAGATCTCGGAGGAATTCGGCGGCGCGGCTGCCATGAGAGCGCCGGAAGACAAATAATCATAAGACACAGAGAAAGGACCGAACCTCGTATGGGGAACGGTCCTTTTGTCATGCGTTCAGCCCAAGCAGCCGTGCGGCGTTTTTCCAATAGAGCTTTTCCTTCCGCTCGTCGGGGAGGGGAAGGGCGTCGAGGAAGCGGAAGGTCTCTGCAGGAGAAGCCCACGGACAGTCGGAGCCAAAGAGGACGCGGTCAGCGTCGTGCTTCATGAGCATCCGGGCGGCCTGCTCAGGAGCGAGATGCATGAGTTCGCCGAGGGAGGCGTCGATGTAGAGATCGCGTCCGAGCAGCTTCTCCTCGACCTCGTCGTACAGGGCATTCCCGCCGTAGTGCGCCGCGACGAGCACCGTGTCGGGGGAGCGTTCCATGCGGTTCAGAATGCGATCCGGCGTCGCGTGGATCAGATCCGGCGAGAAGACGTCGAAGCCGGCGTGGATGAGGACGAACATGCCGTATTCTGCGGCGAGGGAAAAGATCGTGTCAAACGCGGGATCGTCGACGAAGAATCCCATATAATCCGGGTGGAGCTTGAGCCCGGGGATCCCCGCCTCGCACAGCCGCCGGATCTCCCGTTCGGGATCGGGATAGTCCGGATGCACGCTCCCGAGCGGCGTGAAGCGGTCGCCTCTCTCCCGGAAGGTCCGGATGGCGAAGGAATTGACGTTCTCCGTCTGGCGGGCGTTCGTCGCGATGTTGCAGACCACGGAGCGGTCGATCCCGGACGCACGCATCCGAGCGTCGAGGCCGTCGAGGGTGCCGTCGGTGACGGGCGGAACGTGGATCGGTCCCGCGAGCTTGGCAAGGGCGCGGGGAGCGAGGGCGTCGGGGAAGGCGTGGGTGTGGAAATCGATGCGCATGGGATCCTCCGTTCGGTTGGATACGGTGAAAGTTCAAGGGAAAGTATAAATCCCGAACATGAGAACCGATTGGCAGAAATGTGAATTTACTTTTAATATTTCGGGGACACCTTGATTATCACCCGGAAATGCGGTATGATTGGTACAATGGGGCAGAATGGTTTTCATCTGTTCCCGGGACCTGTTTTCGCATACAATTTCCCACTATCATACCACTCTTCTGGAGGACCTATGGAGAATATTCTGAAGGACGGCGGGGCCGGGTGCGCCTATCCGAAGACCGCCGAGGCATTCCGCGAGCTCCTCGTCCGGGCCGATAAACCCGGGGCTGACGGGACGCTCAATGCGCGGGAACGTCTGACTGCGCTCTTCGACGAAGGGACCTTCACCGAACTCGGCGCCTATGCCGTCAGACGGCGCGACAGCGAACCCGCATCGGACGGCGCGCTCGAGGGCGTGATCGGCGGATACGGCGCGGTGGACGGATGCCTCGTCTACGCCTTTGCCGAGGATCTCAGCCGCACGAAGGCCGCTGTCAGCGATGCGACCGCCGAGAAAATCGCGAACGTCTACCGTCTCGCCGTGGAAAACGGATGTCCCGTCGTCGGCTGCTTCGACAGCGCAGGCGCGGATCTCGTGGCGGGCGTGCGCGCGCTTGCCGGTTACGGACGAATCATGAAAGCCGTGAGCGCGGCGTCCGGCGTCATCCCGCAGATCGCGGTGGTGTCCGGTGCGTCGCAGGGCGCGTCTGCCGTGATCGTCTCGATGTTTGATTTCGTCGTGGCCACCGAAAAATCCGTCGTGAGCGTCAGCCCGGCCTTTGTCGTCGGCGGCGGCAGATCGGAAGATTCCGCGATGAACGGCATCGCGACCGTATCCGTAAAAGATGACGCCGAAGCGATGGGTGCGGTGCGTCGTCTGCTCGCCTCGATCCCCTCCAACAACGAGGAAGGCGCGGTCGAGAACATCTCCGGCGACGACCCGGACCGCGAGATCGATCTCTCCGCCTATGCCTCCGACCGCGACGCCCGCGCGCTTCTCGATCTGATCGGCGACGCCGGCTCCTTCTTCGAGATCGGCGCGGGGACCGCTCCTTCCGTCGTCACGGGCTTTGTCTCCTTCGATGGGACGGTCTGCGGCGCGGTTGCCACGGATCACGCGACCGACGGCGGACGGCTCACGTCCCTCGGCGCGCGCAAGGCGGCTAAATTCGTGAACTTCTGCGACTGCTTCGGCATTCCGGTCGTCACCCTCGTCGATTCCGAGGGCTTCGCCGTCTCCGCCTCCGAAGAGAAGAATCCCTTCGCCGCGGAGCTCGCCAAGCTGGCCGCCGCCTATGCCTCCGCGAAGACGCCGCTCGTCACGCTCGTCACCGGATGCGCGTACGGCTCCGTCTTCTCCGTCCTCGGCTCAAAATCGCTCGGCGCGGACGTCGTCTTCGCCCTCGATTCCGCCCGCATCTCCTGTCTCAGCCCGTCCGCCGGCGTCGCGCTCCTCTGGAACGACCGGATCACCGGCTCCGTGACGCGCGAATCGCTCGAAGCGGAATGTGAAGCGACCGAGGCGAACGTCATCCATGCGGCGCGCGCCGGTGAGATCGACGACATCATCGCCTCCGCAGAGGTCCGCCAGAGACTGACCTCTGCCGTGCTGATGCTCTCCGGCAAATCCGCAGCCGCTCCCAGACGCCGCCATGCGAATCTTCCTCTGTGATCGGAGGTACTGACATGCCGTTATTCTTAACAGCAGATTTCGCGTACGGGACCCTCGCCGAAAAGTTCGCGCTCTGCGGACGGATGATCCTCACCGGCATGGGCACCGTGTTCCTCGTGCTCTGCATCCTCTGGGCCGTCATCGCCGTATTCGGCGCGGTCGCCAAGGCCAAGGCCAAGCGGGAGCGCGAGCGCATCATGGAGCAGGTGAAGAACTCCCCGGCTCCGAACGACGCGCAGAAGGCCGCGCCCGCCAAGCCCGAACCCGTCCCGGAAACCGTTTCCGAACCCGAAGAGGACCCGGGCGTGCTCGTCGCCCTGATTACCGCCGCCATCGAAGCGTACCGCGCCGCCGAGGGAGCCGCACCCGGTTCCTACCGCGTCGTTTCCTTCAAGCGCAAGAACACCCGCAAAAGCTGGAACGGTCCCATCGACGATCGATGAGTGATCCATCATCCTGATTTGAATACATTGTGGAGGCACACATGAAAAAATACAACGTCACCGTCAACGGCGTCACCTATGAAGTCCTCGTCGAGGAGACCGATACCGCAGCAGCTGCTCCGGCTCCCACTGCCGCTCCGAAAGCGCCCGCGCCGAAGCCCGCCGTCCCGAAAGCCGCTCCCGAAGCCGCTCCGAAGGCCGCGCCTTCCGGCGGGGAGGGCAGCATCAAGGTCACCGCTCCCATGCCCGGCACCATTCTAAAAATGAACGTCAAGGTCGGCGATACCGTCAAGGCCAACGACCTCGTCTGCGTCCTCGAAGCCATGAAGATGGAGAACGAAATCTTTGCGAAGGAAGGCGGGATCGTCAAGACCGTCGACGCGCCGCAGGGTTCTTCCGTCAACTCCGGCGACACCATCATCACGCTGGGCTGATTTTGCTCCCCATTCCATCTCATACAGGAGTGAAATATCGTGAGCTTTTTTACCAACATATACAATACCACGGGGCTCCCGATCCTCTTTGAAGACCCGATCCATCTCGTCAAGACCCTCGTCATGTACGCGATCATCGGCGCGCTCTTCTATCTGGCGATCGTGAAGAAGTTCGAGCCGCTGCTCCTCTTGCCGATCGCGTTCGGGATGCTCCTTGCGAATCTCCCCGGCGCCAATCTCTATCATATCGAGCTCTTTATCCATGAGGACGGCTCCCCGATCAACATGCAGCAGATCGCAGAGCAGGGGAATCTCATCGACTTCCTCTACCTCGGCGTCAAGCTCGGCATCTATCCGTCGCTGATCTTCCTCGGCGTCGGCGCGATGACCGATTTCTCCGCCCTGATCGCGAACCCGAAGTCCCTGCTCATGGGCGCGGGCGCACAGCTCGGTGTGTTCATCGCGTTCTCCGGTGCGATCCTTCTCGGCTTCACCCCGGAGGAGGCCGGTTCCATCGGCATCATCGGCGGCGCGGACGGTCCGACGGCCATTCTGGTCACGAAGACTCTCGCCCCCCATCTGCTCGGCGCGATCGCGATCGCCGCGTACAGCTACATGGCGCTCATCCCGATCATCCAGCCGCCGTTCATGAAGCTCCTGACGACGAAGGAAGAGCGCTCCATCGTCATGACGACGCTCCGTCCGGTCTCGAAGGTCGAGAAGATCCTGTTCCCGATCATCGTCACCCTCGTCGTCACCCTGATCGTCCCGGACGCCGCGCCCCTCGTAGGCTTTTTGATGCTCGGCAACCTTCTGAACGTCTCGGGCGTCTGCGACCGTCTCTCGAAGACCGCGCAGAATGAGCTCATGAACATCGTGACGATCTTCCTCGGCGTTTCGGTCGGCGCGACGGCCAACGCGGACAATTTCCTCGCGTGGAGCACCGTCAAGATCATCCTCCTCGGCCTCACCGCGTTCATCATCTCGACGTGCGGCGGCCTTGTGACCGGCAAGATCATGTGCTGGATCACGAAGGGCAAGATCAATCCGCTGATCGGCTCCGCAGGCGTTTCCGCCGTTCCGATGGCGGCGCGCGTCTCGCAGGTCGTCGGCCAGCGCGAAAATCCGTCGAACTTCCTGCTCATGCACGCCATGGGTCCGAACGTCGCGGGCGTCATCGGTTCCGCGGTGGCTGCCGGCGTGTTCCTCTCGTATTTTGCCTGATCCCGCCCCGTAAGAATCCAACCGATACAACGAAAGGTCTGAATATATTATGGCTAAAGTCAAAATTACGGAGACCGTCCTCCGCGACGCTCACCAGTCCCTGATCGCCACCCGTATGACGACGGACGATATGATCCCGATCCTCGAAGAGCTCGACAAAGTCGGCTATCACTCCCTCGAAGCGTGGGGCGGCGCGACGTTCGACTCCTGCATGCGCTTTCTCAACGAGGATCCGTGGGAACGGCTGCGCATCATCCGCTCGAAGGTGAAGAATACCAAGCTGCAGATGCTGTTCCGCGGCCAGAACATCCTCGGCTACCGCCATTACGCCGACGACGTGGTCGAATACTTCGTCCAGAAGTCGATCGCGAACGGCATCGACATCATCCGCATCTTCGACGCGCTCAACGACGCGCGCAACCTGAAGACCGCGATCGACGCGACCAAGAAGGAAGGCGGCCATGTCCAGGCTGCGCTGTCCTATACCATCAGCCCGGTCCATTCCTCCGCCGCCTTTGCGAAATACGCGAAGGAGCTCGAAGAGATGGGCGCGGATTCGATCTGCATCAAGGATATGTCGGGTCTATTGACGCCCTACACGGCCTACGATCTCGTCAAGACGCTCAAGAGCGAGGTAAAGATCCCGATCCAGCTGCACACGCATTACACGACGGGCCTGGCGTCCATGACGATTTTGAAGGCCATCGAAGCCGGCGTGGACATCGTCGACACCGCGATCTCCCCGATGGCGATGGGCACGTCCCAGGCACCGACCGAGGCGATCGTCGCGACGCTCCAGGGATCGGAATACGACACCGGCCTCGATCTGCGCCAGCTCGACAAGATCTGCAAGTACTTCACGCCGCTGAGAGAGAAGTACCTCGCCTCCGGCCTGCTCGATCCGAAGGTGCTGAAGGTCGACGTCAACTGCCTCTTATACCAGGTGCCGGGCGGCATGCTCTCGAACCTCGTGTCCCAGCTCAAGCAGCAGGGCAAGAGCGAGAAGCTCGCCGAGGTGCTCGAAGAGGTCCCGCGGGTGCGCGAGGACGCCGGATTCCCGCCGCTCGTCACGCCGACCTCCCAGATCGTCGGCACGCAGGCAGTGCTCAACGTCATCGCGGGCGAGCGCTACAAGCTCGTCTCGAAGGAATTCAAGGGCATGATCCGCGGCGAATACGGCAAGTCCCCCGCGCCGATCAAGCCGGAATTCGTGAAGAAGATCATCGGCGACGAGGAACCGATCACCTACCGTCCCGCCGACGCCATCAAGCCCGAGCTCGATACGCTGCGTGAGAAAGTCAAGCCGTGGGAAGAGCAGGAAGAGGACGTCCTCTCCTACGCGCTCTTCGAGCAGGTCGCGACGAAGTTCTTCGAGTACCGCAAGGCGAAGAAGTACGGCCTCGACGCGGAGAACGGGGACGCAGCCCTCGGCGTTCATACGGTCTGATGATCCTCGTCTGCGACCGAACGGTCTCGGAACGGGCGATGCGCATCAGAGAGCGGATGCTTGCCTGCGGACTCCCCGCGGCGGTCTCCGCTCTTTCTTCGATCCGCGAATACCTGCCCGTGCGTATCCTCATCACCTTCACCGACGTCTTTGACGATCTGCGCCGGATGCCCTATGGCCACATTTTCTGCGTCGCTGTCGGGGACGGATTCGTCAACTCCGCCCTGAATGCGGTGCGCGTCGGCGGGGAAGAGGCACTCCCCGCGGCAGTCCTGCGGCGTCTTGCTCTCGATGAACGGGATGATCCCGCCTTCGGCATTCATCTGACGCCGGAGATCTTCCGCGGCCCGGGGTTTTACGAGATCCGCGGACATACCCTCGTCTTCACGGCATTCGAGGAGCGGCTCTTTCTCCTACTCGCGCTCGCGTCGGACGAAGGGAAGTGCGCCTCGCCCGAGCGGATCGGCGCCTTCTGCGGTGCGCCGTCCGAAGACGCAAACGCCGTCGCGGCGCACGTCCATCATCTGAATCAGAAGCTCGCGCCCGCCCTCGGTGACCGCGCGATCCGACAGCGGCGTTTCTGCGGATATTACCTTGCGAACCGGAAGGAGTCCTCTCATGCCTGAACACATGGATCTCGGCAAACGCGCCCTCGATATGAAAACCTTCTTTGACCGGAAGGCGGACGGGTACGACGACGTGCATCTCTCCTTCATGGAGACCAAGCGCACACTGACCGACGGGCTTCCGGACGGCGTCTCCCGCGTGCTCGATCTCGGCGGAGGGACGGGGCTCGAGCTCTTTCCTCTCTTCGCGCGTTTCCCGGACGCCGCCGTCACGGTGATCGACGTGTCCCCGAACATGCTTGACGCCCTGATGCAGAGGCCGTTCGCCGATCACATCCGCACGGTCTGCGGCGATTTCTTCGCCGTCGAATTCGGCGGGCCGTACGACGCGGTGATCTCGACATCGGCCCTCCATCACTTCGAGCCGGACGACAAGCGCACGCTCTATCGCAGGATATACGACTGCCTCGCGCCCGGCGGCCTCTTCCTCAACTCCGACAAGATCTCGGACAACCGGCAGGCCGAAGCGGATGCCTTCACATTTTACCGCGCGCACAAGGATTCCGGGAAATACGCGCACCTCGACACCCCGCTCGCGCCGTCTACCGAGGTGGAGCTCCTCGAAGACGCGGGCTTTCGCCGCATCACCGTGACCTTGACCGACCGGGACAACTATCGCCTTTTCCGGGGAGAGAAATAAAAAGATAAAGCCCGAAGATGACCGGTTTCCCGGCTGCCTTCGGGCTGTTTTCGTTCTCTCAGAACTTCATCTTGTCGATCAGTTCGATCTTGCGGCGGGAGGAGCTGTACGCGAGGCGGAGATCTCCGGCCATGTTCGCGCCGTCTTCGAGGTCGCAGAGGACCCGGTACTGCATGTAAAAGGGAAGCGACGCATCGAGCGAGAGCTCCCGCAGCTTCTTGATCCCCTCGTTCTGCCGTTCACCCCGGAGCAATCCCCGGGCGTTCAGGTGACGCTCGTAATGCGATCCCCGGACGAATTCCTCGTGCGGCGCATTCGGATCGGCGAGGGAGCGGAAGTAAGCGACCGTCAGATACGGCACATAGACGCTCACGGCGGACGGATCGCAGAGGGCGGGGGACACGGACGACGTCGCCGCGGCCTCGCAGAGCTCTCGGAGATACCGGACGGCAGCGGTGAAGTCCTCGCGGGCGTAGACCGACTGTGCGGCATACCGCTGTGCCTCGTCGAGCTCGCGTCCTGCCGAGCGGATCCGGAATCCGGACGCCTGCTCCCGGGCGAGGAGGTAATGCGCCTCGGCGAGGATGTACGCGACCTCGTCGTCGATCGAGGACGGCGGGAGCTCCGCGCAGATCTGTGCACAGAGGGCGGCGTCGCCCTCTCGGTACGCCTCCTTCAGCCGCCCGATCACGGAGAGCTTCAGATACCGGCCCTCCTGCTCGGCGTCGGAGAAGAAGTACCCGACCGGGACGTCGAGGCGTTCGGCGAGCCAGAGCAGGGTACCGACCGAGGGGGAGGCGTTCCCGGATTCGATCAGGCTGAGCATGTTCCGCGTGATCCGCTCGCCGGCCAGATCCTTCTGCGTCATGCCGCGCTTCTGGCGAAGTTCCCGGACCCGCGCGCCGAACTCGCGCTCATTCATCTTGCTTGCCCGTCTTCGGGCGGATGCCGTATTTCTCGTCCATCGCGGCGAGCTTCTTCTTGATCTCTTCGAGGACGCCGTTCTGGTAATACGCGATGAGGCTGCTCATCTCGTCGCTGCGCTGATTCATCTTCGAAAGCAGGGTCTTGATCTCGTATTCGATGTCGGTGATCGACGTGGTGAGCTCGCGGACGCAGTTCTCGACGCTGCCGTGCAGGTCTCCGCTGACGTTGTCGAGCAGTTCCGTCGCCGTCTGGGAGATGCGCTCGCGGATGTAGGAGGCCTCTTCCTCGGTCTCTTCCTTGGTCCGCGCGATCACGGCGTCGCACTCCTCGCGCTTCTGCTCGCATTCGAGGTGGATGTCCGCGCGGAGCTTTTCGGCTTCGTCCTTCGCTTCCCGGACGATCTCCTCGGCACTGCGATTGGCGTTTATGAGGATGTCGCCGAGCTGGGAGCTGATCTTGTCGTACATCGAGAGCTTGTAGGCGTCGCTGCCTTTTTCGTTGACGTTCCCGCGCGCCGCCGCCACCTTCTCCGCGACCTCGGCTTCGACCGACGTGCGCACCGCCGCGATCTCGGCCTCCTTCGAGGATTTGAGCTCTTCGAGCTGTTCGAGGACGTAGGTCTTGAGGTCCGTGACTTCTTTTTCGCGGTCCGCCAGCTTCGTGCGCAGATCGGAGACCTCGCCGTTGTGGCGGTCGTTCAGAGCAAAGAGCTCCGCGGCGGATTTGTCCGCGCTCTCCTTAGCGGCTGCAAGGTCGGCCCGCAGCGTCTCGCTCTCGGATTTCGCGTCGTCGAGGGATTTTCGGAGCTCATTCTGCGCTTTTTCTGCGGCGAGCTTTTCCTCCCGGAGGTGGGAGAGAGACTGCGCGAGGGATTCGGCGTTGCGGCTCAGCGCGTCAAACTCCTCCCGGAGCGTTGCGTGCGCCGCCTCTTCATTGTCGAACGCCATCCGGCACTCTGAGAGCTTGGTCTGTGCCGCCTCGCATGCCGCGGCCTTTTCTTCGAGCTCCGCCGCACGTGATTCGGCTTCCGCTTCAAGGGCGGCAATCTTCTCGAGCGCGTCGCTCAGCTCTCTTTGGGCGTCCTCCGCAGTTTTCTTTGCATCCGCGAGCTCTTCTTCGTGCCTGAGATCGGTCTCCTTGATGTACTGGTTGACGTCATCCTTGTGGTATCCGCCGAGCTGGGTGCGGAACCGTCTTGCGCTCCCGTCGTTCATGGTATTCCTCCGTCCGGTGTTTTTGTCCGGCATTATTGTAGCATAATTTCCCCGAAAAATCAACCGTCTGCGATACATTTGCCGCCGTAACCGTAAAAATCATTTACGAACCGGCGGCTTTTCATGCGTGATTGTCTGAATGCGAAAAAGATTTTCCCGGGAATCGGAAAAAACAGCGAAGTTGGATATGGACTTTCCCGGGAAAACGTGGTATAATGGCCCAAAGCGCTATGACAGAACAGATGGGAGTATCAAATGGATTATCAGAAACTTGCGAATCTTTTGTTTCCGGACGTGACGATGACGCCGGAGGAGGTCGAGGCGAAATACCCGCCGCGCGATCTTCCCGAAGGCGCGAAGGTCACGCGGTTCGCCCCCAGCCCGACCGGATTCGTCCACTTCGGCGGCATGTATCAGGCGGTCGTGGACGAGCGGCTCGCGCATCAGTCGGGCGGCGTGTTCTTCCTCCGCATCGAGGACACCGACGGGCAGCGAGAGGTGAATGGCGCGGTGGAAGCCCTGCTGAATACCCTCAAAACCTACGGCGTCTCCTATGACGAGGGCGTCGCGTTCGATGAAGACGGCAATCTCTGCGACGTCGGCAATTACGGTCCCTACAAGCAGAGCGAGCGGGCTGCGCTCTATCACGTCTTTGCGAAGAAGCTCGTCGCGGAAGGGAAGGCGTATCCGTGCTTCACGACGGAAGAGGAACTCGAAGAGATCCAGGCGGCTGACAAGAAGGCCGAGATTCAGAACACCGACTGGCACACGGCGGCGGCGGAAAAGCGCGCGGCGATGCTCAAAAACCGCGATTTCTCCATCGAGGACGTGCGTCTGCACCTCGAGTGCGGCGATCCCTTTGTCCTGCGCATCCTCGCGGACGGAGATCCCGAAAAGAAGACGAAGTTCACCGACCTCGTGAAGGGGAACCTCGAGGTGCCGGAAAACGACGAGGACTTCGTGCTGCTCAAATCCGACGGAATCCCGACGTATCACTTCGCGCACGCGGTCGACGACCACCTGATGAAGACGACGCACGTGATCCGCGGCGAGGACTGGCTCCCCAGCCTGCCGAAGCACATCCAGCTCTTCCGCTACCTCGGCTTCAAGATGCCGAAATACCTCCACACCGCGCAGATCCTCAAAATCGACGAGAACGGCGGCAAGAAGAAGCTCTCGAAGCGCGACATGGGCGCGAAGATGGACGACTACCGCGAAATGGGGTACGTCACCGAAGTCGTCTGGGAATATCTCCTGACCCTGCTCAACTCGAACTTCGAGGAGTGGCACGCGCAGAACCCGGATAAGTCCTTCCTCGACTTCCCGTTCAATATCAAAAAGATGTCCGTCTCCGGCTGCCTCTTCGATTTCGACAAGCTGAACGACGTCTCGAAGAACGTGCTCTCGAAGATGACCGCTGACGAGATCTATGCGAAGACCCTCGACTGGGCGCGCGAATTCGACCCGGCGTTCGCGGACCTGCTCGCAGCCGATCCGTCCTACGCCAAAGCCTTCTTCTCGATCGGGCGCGGCGGTAAGAAGCCCCGCAAGGACTTCGCCACCCTCCGGGAGATCAAGCCCTTCGTCTCCTTCTTCTACGATCCGCTCTTTGAAGTCACGGAGACGATCCCCGAAAAGTTCGACCGGGCGGACGTGCGCGCGGTATATGAGAAGTTTACCGCGACCTACGATCCCGCGGACGACATGAACGCGTGGTTTGCGAAGATTCAGGAAATCGGCGCAGAGCTCGGCTATACGCCCGATATGAAGGCGTACAAGGCCGATCCCGATGCCTACCGGGGCAACGTCGGCGACGTCTCGATGTTTTTGCGCATCGCGGTGACGGGCCGGATGAATTCCCCCGACATGTACGCCGTGATGCAGATCCTCGGCAGAGAACGGGTCCTTGACCGTATCGAAGCCGCGAAGAACAGCCTATGATGGGAGCGTGAATACAGCATGGCAGAATCGAATTTCATTCATGATTTTATTGACGAGGACATCGCGTCCGGCAAGACGAAGACCGTCCACACGCGCTTTCCTCCCGAACCGAACGGATACCTGCACATCGGCCACTGCAAGGCCCTCGTGATCGACTTCGGCACCGCGGAAAAATACGGCGGCCTCTGCAACCTCCGCATGGACGACACCAACCCTGCGAAGGAGGACACCGAGTTCGTCGACGCGATCAAAGAGGACATCCACTGGCTCGGCTTTGACTGGGGCGACCGCTTTTACTACGGCTCCGACTATTTCGAGAAGACCTACGAGCTCGCCGAAGAGCTGATCCGGAACGGCGACGCCTACGTCTGCGAGCTCACGCCCGAGCAGTTCCGTGAGTACCGCGGCGATCTCACGCATCCCGCCGTGTCCCCCTACCGCGACCGTCCCGCCGAGGAGAGCCTCGATCTCTTCCACCGGATGCGCGACGGCGAATTCCCCGAGGGGAAATACACCCTCCGCGCGAAGATCGACCTCGCGTCGGGCAATTTCAACATGCGCGACCCGGTCCTCTACCGCATCCGCTACATCGAGCATCACCGGCAGGGCACGAAGTGGTGCGTCTTCCCGATGTACGACTTCGCCCATCCGATCCAGGACGCGCTCGAAGGGATCACCCACAGCCTCTGCTCGCTCGAGTACGAGGATCACCGGCCCCTGTACAACTGGGTCATCGAGCACACCTCCGTTCCGTCGACGCCCCGTCAGATCGAATTCGCGCGCCTCAACATCACGAACACCGTTCTCTCGAAGCGCTACCTGCGCTCGCTCGTCGAGAGCGGCATCGTCGACGGCTGGGACGACCCGCGCATGCCGACGCTCTGCGGCCTGAGACGACGCGGCTACACCCCCTCCTCGATCCTCGACTTCATCGACCGGATCGGCGTCTCGAAGGCGAACAGCATGGTCAATATCGGGCTTCTCGAGCACTGCGTCCGCGAAGAGCTCAATCTGAAAGCGCCGCGCCGCATCGCCGTGCTGAATCCGATCAAGGTCATCGTCGACAACTACCCCGAAGACAAAACTGAGTATTTCCCGGTTCCGAACAACCCGAACGATCCCGACGCCGGGACGCGCGACGTGCCGTTCACCCGCGAGCTCTGGATTGATGCGGACGACTTTGCCGAGGTACCGCCGCCGAAATTCTTCCGGCTAAAACCGGGCGGGGAAGTACGCCTGATGAGTTCGTACATCATCCAGTGCGGCGAGATCGTCAGGAACGAGGACGGGACGATTGCCGAGATCCACGTCACCGCCGATCTCGAAACGGGAACGGGCGTTCCGACCGACCGCAAGGTCAAGGGCACGATCCACTGGCTCTCCGCGAAGTACGCCGCCTCGACGACGGTGATCCTCTACGACCGCCTCTTCACCGAGGAAAACATGAACGATCTCCCCGAAGGGAAGACCTACGCGGATTATCTCAACACGGAATCCGCCGTCCGGATGGAGAACGCGAAGATCGAGCCCTCCCTCGCGGATGCAAAACCGGGCGATAAGTTCCAGTTCGTGCGGATCGGCTATTTCGCGAAGGACACGAAAAACGCGGACACCTTCAACCGCATCGTATCGCTCAAGGACAGCTACAAACCGGAATAAATTTACCGAAACCTCTTGACAAAACCGACCGTCTGTGCTATACTATCAAGGCTGTGAGCACCTGCCCCATTAGCTCAGCCGGTAGAGCACTTGACTTTTAATCAAGGTGTCCGGAGTTCGATTCTCCGATGGAGCAGAAGAAAAGCCATCCCATTTCACGGACGGCTTTTCTGTTTATTTGACATTTACGAGAGAGGTGTTACGGATGCTCGGACTGAAACGGGGGACGGTCATGCTCTGTCCCCATGAAGAAGAGTGGGAGAGGATTGCCGCACAGACGATCGCCATGCTGCGGCCCCTCTTCGGCGAGGCGGCGTCCGCCATCGAGCATGTCGGCAGCACGTCGATCCGCGGGATCCGGGCCAAGCCGATCCTCGATCTCGCCGTCGCCGCGCGGGACATGGAGGCGATGCGCGCAAGGATCTCCGTTCTCGAAGCAGCGGGCGTGATCTTCCGCGGGGAGGACCATCCGGGAGAATACCTCTTCGTCATGGGGGATTTCGACGCCGACACGCGGACGCATCACATCCACGTCTGCCCGGAGGACGGGGAGGACTGGCGGAATTATCTCCTGTTCCGGGATTATCTCAACGCAAACCCGGACTGCGCCGCGGAATACGACCGGCTGAAAGGCGCGCTCGCCGAGCAGTATGCGGACGACCGCGCACGCTACACCGCCGGAAAGCAGGCGTTCATCGCCGGGATCCTCGAAGAAGCGCGCCGGTATCGCGACGCGATACAAAGTCAATCCACGCTCTCTTGACTTCTCCCGGAACCTGTGCTATGCTGAGTGCACAGGCCTGAATCCTTTATACGGAGGAAAAAACATGATCGGAAACATCATCAAAGCAAACCGCGTCCGGAAGGAATGGACGCAGGAGCAGCTTGCCGAGAGGCTGAACGTCACGAAAGCGACTGTTTCCAAGTGGGAACTGCATCAGAGTATGCCCGACATTGCCATGCTGCCCGCTCTCGGCGACGCATTCGGGATTTCGATGGACGAGCTGCTTGAATACGATCCGGAAAAGAAATCCACAGAGAGAGTTTCTTTTCACGCTACCTTGCCGGAAAAAGCCTTGCGTTTCGATGAGGTATATCGAAAAGTCGCGGAAACGCGCGGAAAAGTTTCTGTTTTGAAATTTACTCCGGTGAATTTACGAAGAGACGGCTCGTGTGATGGCTGGAACTTATATGTCAATATGGACTTTGACGATCCGCTCATTCTCAAAATGATTCAGAAGCTGACATCAGCGGGCGAATACCACGACATCATAGAAAATCACGAAATAGACGGCATGCAGACGTCGTGTCAACATCTTTGGCTTACAAAAGATGAAATTATTCACTTTGAGACGGGTGACCGGGTGGCCGCCAAAGCCGCAACGAAAAGAATGATCGAGAAGGGCATATTCACGGAAGATGAATTGTGCTGAATACAGAAGACCGATCAGGAAATCCTGACCGGTTTTTCCGTTTTCGATTGGATCGACAGGCGGATCTGTTCCATGCGTTCCTTCGGCGGCGCGGAGGATGAGAACGCCTGCGTCTTGCCGATCTTCGGGGCCTTGCCCGTACCGAGCGGGTGATAGGGCTCGAGATCCGCGGAGACGATGCCGAGCAATGCGTTCAGGAGCGCGGCAATGGCGGCGAAGTGCTCGTCCGTGTCGTTCGCGCCCGGGATGATCGGACAGCGCAGAATGATCTCCGCCCCCGCTTCGGAGAGCGCGCGCAGGTTTTCGAGGATAGGCTGTTGACGGACGCCCGTCAGGCTTCTGTGAAGCTCCTCGCCGGTGGCCTTGTAATCGAACAGGAAGAGATCGACGTGCGGTGAGGCCAAAAGGATCGTCTCCTTTGTGCAGAATCCGGAGGTCTCGACCGCGGTGTGCAATCCCTCCGCCTTCGCCGCTTCGAGGAGGGTGAGCGCAAAGGCCGGCTGGGCAAACGGCTCACCCCCCGAGAGGGTCATCCCGCCGCCGCTCGTGTCGTAGAAGATCTTGTCGGCCATGACCTTTTTGATCACCTCTTCGACCGTCATCTCCCGCCCGACGCGTTTCAGGCTCCCCGGCAGGCAGACGTCGGCACAGCGCCCGCAGCGGACGCACTTTTCCCGGTCAAATCCGCGGCCCTCTTCCGTCAGCGTCTGGCATCCCTTCGGGCAGACCGGGACGCACGCGCCGCATCCGATGCACTTCGTCGGCTCGAATTCGATCTCCACGGACCGCTCCAGCCCCTCCGGGTTGTGGCACCAGAGACAGCGCAGCGGACAGCCCTTGAGAAAGACCGTCGTGCGGATCCCCGGACCGTCGTGGATGGAAAACTTCTGTATGTTGAAAACACAGCCCGTCATGTCTTGCCTCCCGTCGGGTTTACTCTCCCTATTATAGCGGATCGAGGGGAAAAATGCAATGTTTCCCCGAAAAAAACGTCCGCACGCTTGACGCCGGTGCCGCGGATATGGTACAATCAGGGGGAAAGGCAGGGGATGATATGGAATTCCGCAGAACGAAGACGCGCGATCTCGACGCGCTCATCGCACTCTTTGCAGAGGCACGGGGGACGATCGCAGCGCTCGGCATCGATCAATGGCAGGACGGTTATCCGGGACGGGATCTTGTCCTGCGCGATATTGAAGCAGATCACTCATGGGTGATTGTGCTTGACGGAGAGATCGCCGGGACCCTCGCGTGCATCGAGGGCGGGGAACCGACCTACGACGTCATCGAGGACGGGGCATGGATCACGGGGAACGAAAACCGGGCCTATCTCACCGTCCACCGCGTCGCCGTCGCCGTGCGCTGCCGCGGAACGGGCGTATCGCGCGCGATGATGGATTTTGCCTGTGAGCGCGCCCGGACGGCAGGCCTCGGCTCCGTGCGGATCGACACGCACGAGGGGAACGCGGTGATGCGGCGGATGCTCGAGAAGAACGGATTTCACCCCTGCGGGATCATACACCTCGAAAACGGCGACCGCCGCGTCGCTTATGAAAAACGAATTACACGGACGGAGGACGCATCATGAAACACATTTGCTGGGGCGAAGACTGGACCTGTTCGGCTTACGGGAAGACGATCGCCGTGACCCTGCCGCACGACGCCATGATCGGCGCGCCGCGCGCGGAAGAGAACAAGACCGGGGCGGATCTCGGCTTCTTCACGCCGGGCCGCGCGGTCTATACGAAGAAATTCACAAAACCCGACGGCGCGGATCGCGTGCTCCTGTGCTTTGACGGCGTGATGGGCCTGTGCGAGGTGATTCTCAACGGCCAGCACGTCGCGTTCCATCCCTACGGCTACACGGCGTTCTTCTGCGACCTGACCTCGTGGCTGACGGAGGGCGAAAATGAGCTCGTCGTCACGGCGGACAACACGGCCCAGGTGGCCTCGCGCTGGTACACGGGTCTCGGGATCTACCGCGGCGTGGAGATGCTGACCTCCTCCGGCGACCGGATCGTGCCGTGGAGCCTTCATGTCAAGACGCTCTCCCTCGACGGGACATCCGCTTCCGTGGAGATCGGGGTGACGGTCGAAGCCGTGAAGAAGCGCGCGGCGATGCTGCGTTTCTCACTCGCGGGGACGGCCTTCACCCGCATCGTCCCGCTTGAGGTCGGGGAAAACGCCTTTACCTTCCGCACGGTCCTCGAGGAGATCACGCCGTGGACGCCCGACACCCCGACCGTCTATGACTGCGAGGCGATGATCGACACGGGGGAGGAGGAATCGGTGAGCTTCGGCGTCCGCACGGTCGGGACCGATTCGAAGCGCGGATTCCTGCTCAACGGCGAGCCGATCAAACTGTACGGCGGCTGTGTCCATCACGACAACGGCATCGTCGGCGCGGCGTCCACCCGTGCGGCGGAGGAGCGCAGGATCCGTATTCTCAAAGAGAACGGCTTCAACGCGATCCGCACCGCGCACAACCCGCCGTCCGCCGTCCTGCTCGACGTCTGCGACCGACTCGGCATGATGGTCATCGACGAGATCTTCGACTGCTGGCGCGTCGGGAAGAAGGAATTCGACTATCACCTCTGGTACGACGGCTATTGGGAGGCGGATACCCGCGCGATGGTCCTGCGCGACCGCAATCACCCGTCCGTCGTCCTCTGGTCCACGGGCAACGAGATCCCCGAGAAGAACGGCACCTCGGACGGCTACAAGACCCACAAGGCGATCCTCGATCTGATCCGCTCGCTCGACCCGACACGTCCCGTGACGCACGCCTTCTGCACGTTCTGGGACAACGGCAAGATGGAAGAGCTGAGCCGCGCGGACTGGGACAAACCCGCCGAATCGCTCGACTTCTGGTCCCTCGTGACCGCGCCGATCGCGGATCTGCTCGACGTCGCGGGATACAATTACCTCTTCGACCGGCTCGACAAGGACGAAGCCCGCTTTCCGGACCGCCTCATCGCGATGACCGAGTCCTTTCCGATGGAAGCCGCGCTCGGCAAGAATCGGATGGATACCGACCCGCGCTTCATCGGCGAGTTCGTCTGGACCGCGTGGGATTACTTCGGTGAAACGGGCATCGGCCACATCCGCTACGGCGAGGCGGGCACGGAATACGGTCTGACGCGATTCCCGGAGCACTACGCCAACTGCGGCGACTTCGATATCTGCGGACACAAGCGGCCCGCGGGCTTCTATCGAAATGCGCTCTGGACGAAGGACGGCGTATCGATGGCGGTCGCCGATCCCGCGAAACACAAGGAGCTTTATCTGATCTCCCGCTGGGGCTTCTACGACGCGGAGCGCACGTGGACCTTCCCGGGCATGGAGGGGAGACCGACGTTCGTCTTCGTCTTCTCGCTCGCGGAGGAAGTCGAGCTCTTCGTGAACGGCGTCTCCGTCGGGCGAGACACGCCGGATGAAAACGGTGTTGCGAAGTTTGAAGCGGTTTATGCGCCCGGCGAGATCACGGCGGTGTCCTACCGGGACGGCGCGGAAGCTGCGAGAGACACCCTCGTCACGACCGGGGAATGGGAGGACATCTCCCTCTCCGCCGAGCGCGGCGGCCTGAGCGGGGCGGCAGAGTTCGCCTATCTCGAGATCGCGCTGACCGATAAGAACGGAAATCCCGCCTGGCTCGCGGACGACGAGATCACCGTGACGGCGGAGGGCGGAGAAGTGCTCGGCACGGGCTCCGGATGCCCGACGAACGGTCACATCTACACGGATCCCGTTTGCCGCGCCTATCACGGGACATGCCTTGCGGCGGTGAGACCGACCGGGGATACCTGCGTCGTGCGCGTCGAAGCGGCGGGGAAGAGCGCGGAGATCTCGCTTTAAAGGGAGTGTGCCATGACGGTCAAATCGGAACTCATGGATGAGGCGGCAGTCCGGCGGTCGCTCGCCCGGATGACGCACGAGATCATCGAAAAGAACAAAGGCGCGGACCGCATCGTGCTTCTGGGCATCAAGCGGCGCGGCGCGCCTCTCGCAAGGATCCTCGCGGAGAATATCCAACGCTTTGAAGGGATCGAGGTCCCCGTCGGGGAGATCGACATCACGCTCTACCGGGACGACCTCACGGAGACGGTCGATCTGCCGGCTGCCTCCTCTCAGACGATCCCGACGGATGTGCGGGAGAAGACGGTCATCCTCGTGGACGACGTGATCTATACGGGTCGCACGGCGCGCGCTGCCATCGAGGCGGTGTTCTCCGCGGGGCGTCCGTCCGTGATCCAGCTCGCCGTCCTGATCGACCGCGGCCACCGCGAGCTGCCGATCCGCCCGGACTTCGTCGGCAAGAACATCCCGACGTCGAAGGAGGAGATCGTCGCCGTCTACATGGACGAGTACGACGGGGAGACGGCGGTCCGCATCCTCGGAAAGGAATAATTCACGAAATCAGATCGGCGAACTGTCCGTCTATGAACGCGCAGAGGGCTTCCGGCTCCACGATGAGCTGGAGCCCTCTTTGTCCCGCGCTCACGTAGATCCGCTCACAGAGCGTCGCGCATTCGTCGATCCACGTCGGGTATTTCTTCTTCATCCCGATGGGCGAGCATCCCCCGCGGATATAGCCGGTCAGGGGCAAAAGCTCCTTCACGTGGATCATCTCGACCCGCTTCACCCCGGCTGCCGCGGCGCATTTCTTGAGGTTCAATTCATACGCCACAGGGATGATGAAGACCTCGTATCCCCCGCGGTCGTCCCGACAGACGAGGGTCTTGAACACCTTATCCGGGTCCATCCCCATTTTGTCCGCCGCATGGACGCCCGAGAGATCATCCTCGTCCACCTCGTATTCGCCCACTTCAAAGGGGATCCCGGCGCTCTCGAGCAGCCGCATTGCATTCGTCTTGGTCATCGCGCACCATCCGTTTTATCTTTTTGACTGCATGATAACACATCCCGGGACGAAAAGCAAGCGCATTCCGTGTCCGAATGAATAAAAAACGGCAAAGATTCCGGAAAAATCCTTGCAATCCGTCAATGGAAGAGGGAAGGGTTTCGTGATATAATGAGAAACAGAAAAACGTATATCGGTTCACGGAGGATGGTCATGGGAAACACGATCCGCAAATACCTGAAAAGATACTTCATCGACGCGATGGGCGCGATGGCGCAGGGTCTGTTCGCGTCGCTGCTCATCGGCACGATCATCTCGACTCTCGGGAAATACACCGGTCTCTCGCTCTTCACCGACATCAACACCTTCGCCGCGGCGTCTTCCGGCATGGCGATCGGCGTCGCGGTCGCGCTCTCGATGAAGGCGCATCCGATGGTCGTCTTCTCCTGCGCGACGGTCGGATACGCGGGGTACAGCCTCGGTACGGCGATCGGGGACTTCAACGTCACGGCGGGACCCGCGGGCGCGTTCGTGGCCGTCATCGTGGCGGCGGAGATTGGGATGCTCGTCTCGAAGAAGACCAAGGTCGACATCCTCGTCACGCCGTCCGTCACCATCGTCACGGGCGTGCTCGTCGCGAAGCTCGTCTCCCCGGGCATCGCGTGGCTGATGTACTGGCTCGGGTATTTCGTCAACACCGCGACCGAATACCGCCCGCTGCTCATGGGCATCGTCGTCTCCGTGGTCGTCGGGATGGTCCTGACCCTGCCGATCTCCTCCGCCGCTCTCTGCGCGATGATCGCGATCTCGGGCCTGGCGGGAGGCGCCGCAGCCGTGGGATGCTGCTGCCAGATGGTGGGCTTCGCGGTCTGCTCGTTCCGGGAAAACCGCTGGGGCGGGCTCGTCTCCCAGGGGCTCGGCACCTCGATGCTCCAGATGGGGAACATCTGCCGCCATCCGCAGATCTGGATCCCGCCGACGCTGGCCGCCGCAATCTGCGGTCCGCTTTCGACGCTCCTCTTCAAGCTGGAGTGCACGGGCGTATCGGCCGGCATGGGGACCTGCGGGCTCGTCGGTCCGATCGGGATCATCGCCGCATCCGGCAGCTCGGCGCGCGTCTGGGCGGGGATCGCCGTATTGTGCGTGATCCTGCCCGCCGTCCTCTCCCTCCTGTTCACGGAGATCATGCGGCGTCTCGGATGGATCGGCAAGGACTATCTCAAACTCGGGGAATAAAGGAAAAGGGAGCGCGGAGGAGAGAAATCCGCGCTCTTTCTGACGCCGCGTCCGAAACGGCCCTTGCAAAAGCGCGCGTTTTGTGATAGAATAGCGTCATCAGACAGTCAAGGAAGGATACGATTATGCCGAAAGAAAAGACGGGGCACAAGGTCATCGCCGTGAACCGCAAGGCGCGGCACGATTATTTCGTCGAGGACACGTATGAAGCCGGGATCGCGCTGTACGGAACGGAAGTGAAGAGCGTGCGGATGGGGCAGGTGAACCTGAAGGATTCGTACTGCCGCGTGAAGAACGGCGAGCTCTTTGCGATCGGGGTGCACATCTCGCCCTATGAAAAGGGGAACATCTTCAACCGCGAGCCGATGCGGGACAAGAAGCTCCTGATGCACAAGAAGGAGATTCTGAAGCTCAGCCAGTACGTCACGCGGGACAGCTACACGCTCGTGCCGCTATCACTCTATTTCTCCGGATCGAACGTGAAGATGGAAGTCGGTCTCTGCAAGGGCAAGAAGCTCTGGGACAAGCGCGAATCCGACGCGAAGGCCGACGCGGGCCGGGAGATCGAGCGGGTCACGAAATCGCACGCGAAGAGCGGAAGGGTGGAGGAGTGAAGATGGAAACAGCCGCCTGCATCCCCCTGACAGTTGAGCCGCTTTCCGCGGAGCGTCTGGAAGATTTTCTCGCCTTCTTCGATTCCGCACTGCCGGAGGAGGAATGGGGACACCGCTGTTACTGCGCCGCGTTCTGCGGAAAGGACAACTGTTCCGAGGAGGGCATGGAGAATCCCGAGGTCCGACGTGAAGCCGCCATCCGGTACATCCGGGAAGGCACGATGCGCGGATATCTCGCCTATGCGGACGGCTCCGTGGTCGGCTGGTGCAGCGCCAACGACCGGAACGCCTCGCGGAAATGCTTCGGTGTCCGCTGGATCATCGGTTCGGAGCTGCCGGAGACGGAAGAAAGAGCCTTGTCCGTCTTCTGCTTTGAGGTAGCTCCTGCCTATAGAGGGCGTCACGTCGCCACGGCTCTTCTCGAGCATCTCATCGAAAACGCCCGGGCTTCGGGCTGTGCCTTCGTCGAGGCATATCCGCTGAAAGAAGGCGGGGACGCGCTTGAAAACTTCAGCGGACACATCGCGTTCTATGAAAAACACGGATTTCAGCCCGTCGGAGAGACATCGAACGGCCGGTTGATTATGCGTAAGAGGCTGTGAGGGGATGGGAGGAATCGAACCCCTAAGCCTCTTTGAAACGTATCTGGGAACGATGAAAAAAAGTAATCAGGCGTCGTTTATCGGCGGGAATCGAACCCCCGGCTTGCTGACGCAAGCCGAAAAGCCGCGTTCGGAACGTTCGTGAGATTTGGATCGCTTGCCACGGCTTTTTGCGAGTTTTCCTGACCAACCATTTCCACACGAAAAAAGGGACCTGTGGTACGGGAGTCGAACCCCCGGCTTGCTGACGCAAGCCGAAAAGCCGCGTTCGGATCGTTCGTAAAATTTAGATCGCTTGCCGCGGCTTTTTGCGAGTTTTCCTGACCAACCATTTCCACACGAAAAAAGGGACCTGTGGTCCCTTTTTTCGTATGGAGACGGCGGGAGTCGAACCCGCGTCCGAAAACCCATCCGCGTGACTTTCTCCGGGTGCAGACCGTCTTTTGTGTTTCCCGCCTCCGTCCCCGGCGATCAGGGTACGGAGGTCGGTAGCCGTTTAATGCATGACGGTTACAAAGGCAAACTCGCCGTTCACGTTCGCCGCTGATATGATGCCGTGGTCAGATAGGACGCACTCCCGTTCGGGACATTCCGGGGCCGCGGCACTCCCCGGACGGACAGCCGCCTTTGTCAGGCAGCGATTGCTAATTCGTCGTTAGCGTTTATTTTGAAATTGGAGCCTTTTAAAGAGTTACCCCGAGCTCTACCCGCTTATCACACTTCAAAATCCCCGTCGAAACCTTTACGTCCCCGTGAGAACGGCAGGATCGTGCACTCCTGCCGCATGGATAGTATATCACATTTCCGCCCGCTCTGCAAGAGGGAAGAACAAAATTAACCGAACTTTAATCTGCCGGCATCTCCCCGCGGAAGGCACGGTGTCCTCAAAGGTTTTGCGGTCTCGGATCTGTACCTCTGCGTCCGATCCGAAAATCGGGCTTGCAATCTTTTGCGTCCGGTGGTATAATGGAGCAAACTCAGAAAAGGAGATTTTGCCATGCCCAACGAATGGGACCTTTCGATCCTGTACAAAGGATTTGACGACCCCGCGCTCGCCGACGATCTGAAAACCGCGGACGAGCTCATCGCGGCGCAGATCGATCTTGCCGCCAGAGCGGAGAATCTGCCGCACCGCTATCTGCTGAAGGAATATCTCGATCTCTCGGAAAAGGGAGCGGCCGTCGCCTCGAAGCTCTACATATACGCCTCGCTGCGATATTCCGCCGACACGGGATGCAACGAGGCCGCGAGCATGACGGGAAGGCTGATGGACAAGTTCAGCCAGACCGCCGCCTCCGACGCGAAGATCCGCCGCCTGATCGCGAACTTCGACGACCTCGACGATCTGATCGGGGAATTCGGCGAATACGCCTACCTGCTCCGCACCTTACGCGAGGACAGCCGCTACCTGCTCTCCGACGCGGAGGAAGCGCTTCTCGCGAAGATGAAGATCTCTGGCTCCTCCGCGTGGGAGGATCTGCACTCCACCCTGACAAGCGGCGTCAAGGCGCACTACCGCGGCGAGGACATCCCGCTCTCCGCCGTGCGCAACCTCGCCTACGATCCCGATCCGGCCGTCCGGCGGGAAGCCTACGAGGCGGAGCTTGCGTGCTACGCGCCGATCCGGGACGCCGTCGCCTTCTCGCTCAACTCGATCAAGCTTCAAATGATCAACGAATGCGCGCTCCGCGGATACGACTCGCCGCTCGACCGCGCGTTCAAGGATTCCCGCATGAAGCGGGAGACGCTCGACGCGCTGCTCTCGGCGATGGAGGAATATCTCCCCGTTTTCTGGAAGTATCTGCGCGCGAAGGCCGAAGCGCTCGGGCATAAGAACGGCCTGCCGTGGTACGATCTCTTCGCGCCGATGGGGAAGAGCGACCGCAAATTCACGATCCCCGAGGCGAAGGAAACCCTCGTCTCGTTCTTCGCGCCGTTTGACGGCGATCTTGCCGCGATGATCGCGCGGGCGTTCGACGAGGAGTGGATCGACTTCTGGCCCCGCGAAGGGAAGGTCGGCGGCGCGTTCGACTGCGGCGTCCCGACGGCGAAGCAGAGCCGGGTCCTGACGAACTTCGACGGCTCGTTCAGCGATGTCATCACCCTCGCGCACGAACTCGGCCACGCCTTCCACGATCAGCAGGTTTTCCCGCACTCTCTCCTGAATCAGGACTACACCATGCCCGTCGCCGAAACGGCCTCCACGTTCAACGAAGTCGTGGCGGGCGCGGCGTCGCTCGGGATGGCGGGAAGCAGGGAAGAGCGGCTCAATCTGCTCGAAAGCCAGATCATGGACGCCTGCCAGATCATCTGCGACATCTACTCCCGCTACCTTTTCGAGACCTCCGTCTTCGAGAACCGTTCCGAGGAATTCCTCGATGCGGACCGCCTGTGCGAGCTGATGCTCGACGCGCAGAAGAAGGCCTACGGCGACGGCCTCGATCCGGACGTCCTGCATCCGTACATGTGGCTCTGCAAGGGGCATTATTACAGCGGGGATCTCAGCTTCTACAACTTCCCGTATGCGTTCGGCGGTCTCTTCGCGCGCGGACTGTATGCGAAGTACCGGGAAGAGGGCGCATCGTTCGTTCCGCTGTACAAGAAGCTGCTCGCCGCGACCTCGGTGAACGACGTCGAGGATACCGCCAAGATCGCCGGGATCGACCTCACGGACCGCGCGTTCTGGGCGTCGGGCTTACAGTCCATCGCGGATCAGATCGACGAATTCTGTGACCTCGTGAAAGAGAAATAACCGAGAGATGGGAACTTTCCTCAACCACGCGAAAGTTCCCTTTTCTTATTCACAATTTGCTGTTGAAATAGAGGCGGGAATGTGGTAAAATAATAGTACTATGGCATTTTGCGGGGTGTGGGTACGGATGAAGAAAAACGGTGTGATGCTCGTCGGGCTCTGCGGACGGAGCGGATCGGGCAAGGGCTATGTCTCCGCGCTTTTCCTCTGCCGAGGCATCCCGTCGGTCGACACCGACGAAGTGTACAGGGAGATGACCGGACCGGCGGAGGAGCTCTCCCCGTGCATGATCGCTCTCCGTGACCGTTTCGGCGAGGAGGTCGTCTGCCCTGACGGATCGCTCGACCGGGCCGCGATGCGCGCTCTGGTCTTCTCCGGCGACGGCGAAGCCCTCTCCGATCTCAACCGCATCACCCATGCCTACATCCTCGACGAGACCCGCCGCCGGGTGCAGGAGCTGTACGAAGCGGGATTTCCGATCGTCCTCATCGATGCGCCGCTCCTCTATGAAAGCGGATTCGACGCGGAATGCGCCCGGGTCCTCTGCGTGACGGCGCCCGAGGAGGTGCTGATCCGCCGCATCATGAACCGCGACGGGATCAGCGAAATGGACGCGCTCCGGCGGCTTGCAGCGCAGAAATCCGTCGCTGAACTCGAAGAGCGCGCGGACTACGTGATCGAGAACGACGGCTGCCCGATGGACGAGCTGATGCGCCGGGTGGATGCGGTCGCGGATGCGCTCTATGCCGTCCGCGCGGAAGAATATGCAGAGGGCGGCGAAGAACAAACGGACGACGGCGGGGAGGAGAACCGATGAAATTCAGAACAGCGGTCCGCCGCAGCACCGTCATCATCGTCATCCTGGTTGCGGCGGTCTGCATCGGATACGGCTACCAGCTGATCGGGGAGATCCTCGACCGGAAAAACCACCCGCAGGAATTCGCCTCGATCGTCGAGAAGTATTCGGATGCCTACGGCGTCCCGGAATACATGCTCTACGCCGTGATCTGCGAAGAGAGCGGATTCCAGAGCAACAAGGTCTCCGAGAACGGGCGGATCGGGCTCTTCCAGATCCATCCGGACATGCTCGACTGGCTCAACGGCATCACCAAGCAGAACCTCGGCCACGGGCTCCTCTACGATCCGGAGACGAACATCCGCTGCGGCGCGTACATCCTCTCCTATCTCTACACGGAGAACGGCGCGTGGCTCCCGACCCTCGCCGCCTACGAAGCCGGACAGGCCGTGGTCGACGAATGGGAGAAGATCGACGCCCTCGTCGACTCCGCGGGGGTGCTCAAGACGATCCCGGACGAGGCGACGGCGGATTTCGTCGCAAAGATCCTCGCCTGCGCGGACATATACCGCGCGCTGTACTACGAAGGCAACTGATTAAACATACATCCTCACACGAAAGGAAACCGAATCATGAGCGACAAGACCAGAGGACAGATCCTGAAAGAGGAGCTTTTCTACAAGAAGCAGAGCGCGTTCGAGCGCAGAACGGCGGACGAGCTGGCGGCGGCAAAGGCCTACGCGGACGGCTACATGAAATGGCTCGACGCCTCGAAGACCGAGCGCGAAGCCGTGCGCGCGTCCGTCGAACTCCTTGAAAAAGCGGGCTACCGTGCGTATCAGATCGGCGACCCCATCAAGGCGGGAGACCGTATCTACCTGAACAACCGCGGCAAGAGCCTTTTCGCGATCCACGTCGGTACGGAATCCGTCGAATGCGGCGTCCGGATCTGCGCCTCGCATATCGATTCGCCCCGCCTCGACCTCAAGCAGCATCCGCTCTACGAGAACGACGGCGTCGCGTACTTCAAGACGCATTATTACGGCGGCATCCGCAAGTATCAGTGGGTAACGATCCCGCTCGCGCTGCACGGCGTCGTGACGAAGCAGGACGGCGAGACCGTGGAGATCCGTATCGGCGACGAGGCAGGCGATCCCGTTCTCTGCATCTCCGATCTGCTCCCGCATCTCGCGAAGGATCAGAACGGCCGCGCGCTCGGACAGGCGTTCACCGGCGAAGGGCTGAACGTCATGCTCGGCTCATCCCCCTTCTTCGAGGAGGACGGCACGCTCACGCCCGCGGACGAAAAGGTCAAGCTCAACATCATGATCCTGCTCAACGAAAAGTACGGCATCACCGAAGCCGACTTCATGAGCGCGGAACTTTCGATCGTCCCCGCGCAGAACGCCGTCGACGTCGGCCTCGACCGCTGGCTCATCGGCGCGTACGGTCATGACGACCGCGTCTGCTCCTATCCCGCGCTCACCTCGCTCCTCGAAGCGGAGGACAGCCCGCACACGACCATGGCGGTCCTCGCCGACAAGGAAGAGATCGGCTCCGTCGGTATCAGCGGCATGCAGTGCGTGCTCCTCTCCGACCTGCTCGACGAGCTCGCGAAACAGCTCGGCGGCAACCCGAACGTCGTGCGCGCAAGCTCGAAGTGCCTCTCCGCCGACGTGACGGCCTGCTTCGACCCGAACTATCCCGAGGTCTATGAGAAGCGCAATTCCTCGCTCTTACACTACGGCGTCGGCCTCTCCAAGTACACCGGCTCCGGCGGAAAGGGCGGCACCAACGACGCATCGGCCGAACTCGTCGGCTGCGTGCGGAAGATCTTCGACGACGCGGGGGTCATCTGGCAGACGGCGGAGCTCGGCAAGGTCGATCAGGGCGGCGGCGGAACGGTCGCCATGTACATCGCGGACCACAACATCGAGACCGTCGACATCGGCGTCCCGGTGATCTCCATGCACGCGCCGTTCGAGATCATCTCGAAGTCCGACCTCTACGAGGCGCACCGGGCGTTCACGGCGTTCTGCAGATAAACGGCATGACAAACGAATCCGATATTCCGGTGCGATCCCGTGCCGGAGTATCGTTTTCATGATAATACGAATCCCATGCTGAAACATGATGATGTTTTCACATGAGCCGGAAACACATTTTGAGTTTCCGGACAATCTAAATCTGCGATTTAGATTGGGATTTGTATAACAGGAGCATCGATATGAAGAATGTTTTGGAAATCCTCCGCGAGACGGGGATCGTACCCGTCATCCGCATCGAATCGTCCTCCGACGCCGCCTCCCTCGCGAAAGCCCTGGCGGACGGCGGCCTCTATGCGGCGGAGATCACCTTCCGCACAAGCGCCGCGGCGGACGCGATCCGGGCAATGCGGCGCGCGGTCCCTGAACTCTGTGTCGGCGCGGGAACGGTCCTCACGACGGGCTCACTCGGCGAAGCCATCGACGCCGGGGCACAGTTCGGCGTATCCCCCGGATTCCGTCCGGCGGTCGCCTGCGAATCCGTGCGGCGGGGTCTGCCGTTCGTGCCGGGGGTCATGACGCCCACGGAGATCGAAGCAGCGATGGCCGATGGCTTTGAGACACTCAAATTCTTCCCGGCGGAGGCGGCGGGCGGCGTGAAGATGCTCAAAGCCCTCACGGCTCCCTACGGCGGGATCTCCTTCATGCCGACGGGCGGGATCACGCTCGGGAACGCGGCGGACTATCTCTCCCTCTCCTGCGTGCTCTGCTGCGGCGGATCCTTCATCGCGCCGACGGAACTGATCGCACGGGGAGACTTTGCCGCGATCCGGGCACGCGCGCGGGAGGTCGCCGATTTCCTCGAAGGCTTCCGCGCGGATGCCGATCACAAAGGTTAAAAGACATGCACGAGAGACTGAACGAAGCGGAACAGCGATTTCTGCGTATCGAAGAAGAACTCGGCGATCCCGCTGTCACCGCGGACATCGAGCGATACACCGCGCTCCTCAAGGAACATGCGGCGCTCGCCCCGGTGATCGGGAAGTTCCGGGAATATAAAAAGGCCCTCGACGACACGGCCGAAGCGCGGGCCATCCTCGAGGGCGAGACGGATCCCGATCTGCTCGCGCTCGCGGATGAAGAATTCAAGACGGCCCGGGAGACGGCGGCGAGGACCGAGGAGGAGCTCAAGATCCTGCTTCTGCCGAAGGATCCGCTCGACGAGAAGAACGTCGTCGTCGAGATCCGGGCCGGAGCGGGCGGAGACGAAGCCGCGCTCTTTGCCGGGGTGCTGTACCGGATGTACACGATGTACGCCGACACGCGGCACTACAAGACCGAGGTCGTGTCGGTCAACGAGACGGGGCTCGGCGGCTTCCGCGAGATCACCTTCCTCGTGACGGGGCAGGGGGCCTACTCCCGCTTCAAGTACGAGAGCGGCGTCCACCGGGTCCAGCGCGTTCCGGAGACGGAATCCTCCGGGCGCATCCACACCTCGACCGCGACCGTGGCCGTGCTCCCCGAGGCGGAGGACGTGGAAGTCGAGATCGATCCGGGGGACCTCGAGATCGAGACGATCAAATCCTCCGGCGCGGGCGGACAGCACGTCAACAAGACGGAATCCGCGATCCGGCTCCTGCACAAGCCGACGGGGATCGTCATCGAATGCCAGGACGAGCGGAGTCAGTTCAAGAACCGCGACAAGGCCATGAAGCTGCTCCGCGCGAAGCTCTTCGACCTGAAGAGCCGGGAGCAGAACGAAAAGATCGCGAGTGAGCGGCGCTCGCAGGTCGGGACCGGGGACCGCAGCGAGCGCATCCGGACCTACAATTTCCCGCAGGGACGCGTGACGGATCACCGGATCGGGCTGACGCTCTATTCGATCGAGACCTTTGTGAACGGCGCGATCGACGGCATGATCGACGCCCTCGCCACCGCGGAGACGGCGGAAAAGCTGAAAAACGGCGGCGGCCAGGCCTGACGGAGGAGACATGAACACCGAATACTGCAAAATCACCGGGGACTCCCAGGCGGACGAGGCGGTCATCGCGCGCGCCGCGGAAGTCATCCGGCACGGAGGCCTCGTCGCGATCCCGACCGAGACGGTCTACGGTCTCGCGGGAAGCGCGCTCCTCGACGATTCCGCCAAAAAAATCTACGCGGCGAAGGGAAGACCGGCGGACAATCCGCTGATCGTGCACATCGCGTATCCCGAAGAAGCCGAGCGGATCGCTTATCCCGACGAACTCTACGGGGAGCTCGCGAAGCGGTTCATGCCGGGGCCGCTCACCGTCGTGCTCAAAAAGAGATCCGTCATCCCCGATACCGTGACGGCGGGCGGGGATACCGTGGCGGTCCGGTGCCCGTCGAATTCCGTGGCGCACCGCCTCATCGAAGTCTCCGGCCATCCAATCGCCGCGCCGAGCGCCAACCGTTCCGGCGCGCCGTCTCCGACCACCGCGGAACACGTGCGCGCGGACATGGACGGCAAGATCGACATGATCCTCGACGGCGGTCCGTGCGAGATCGGCCTCGAATCGACGGTCATCCGCCTCGACGGGGACGGCGCCTGCACGATCCTGCGCCCGGGAGCCGTCACCGCGGAGATGCTCGGCGAGGTGTGCCGGGAGGTCCGGATCGCGCCCGCCGTGATCGAGCCCGCGCTGGCGGAAGCCATCCGCCCGGAATCGCCGGGGATGAAGTACAAGCACTACGCGCCGCGTGCCAACCTCGTTCTCATCGATGCCTCGCACGAGACGTTCGTGAAGTACGTGCGCAGTCATGCGTCGGGGAAGTACGGCGTGCTCTCCTCCAACGAGGACGCGGGCGCGTTCACCGGCGGCATGGCGCTGCTCCTCGGACCGCGCGGCAATGCCAAGGAAGCGGCGAAGCGGCTTTTCTCGCTCCTGCGCCGAGCGGACGAAGCGGAGCTCGAGACGGTCTACGCCGAACTCCCGCCGGCCGAAGGGGAGACCCTCGCCTATTACAACCGCATCATCCGCGCCGCAGGGTGCCGGATCGTGAAGCCCGGGAAAGAATAATCAACCATTCAACCGAACAACGGAGGAAGCTATGTCTCTCATCACCGAAAGCATGAACGAATTCGTCGCCGATATCCAGAAGAAACTCGTCGCCATGGGGCGGCCCGTCATCGCGGATATGTTCCCGGCGACCTATCTCAACACCATCGAGACCACCGTCACCCCCGACGAAAACGGCGTCTTCGTCATCACCGGCGACATTCCGGCGATGTGGCTCCGCGATTCGTCCGCGCAGGTCCGTCATTATCTCCCGCTGACCAAGGCCGATCCGCAGGTCCGTCAGCTCGTCGACGGTCTCGTGAAGCGGCACGCGATCTGCATCAAAAACGACCCGTATGCCAACGCCTTCAACCGCACGGGCGACCACATCACCCAGTGGCAGTTCCGCGACGACACGGAATTCCGCAACCCGATGGCATGGGAGCGCAAGTACGAGGTCGACTCGCTCTGCTATCCGGTGAATCTGGCGTATCACTTCTGGAAAGCCGCGGATTGGTCCGGCCACCTCGACGACAACTTCAAGGCCGCCTGTGTGACGATCCTCGACACGTTTGAGCGCGAGCAGCACCACGCGGAGAACTCGCCGTATCATTTCCGCCGCACGAACTGCCCGCCGACCGACACGCTCTCCCATGACGGTCAGGGCTCGCCCGTCGCCTATACCGGGATGACGTGGTCCGGCTTCCGCCCGAGCGACGACAGCTGCACCTATCACTACCTGATCCCCTCCGAGATGTTCGCCGTCGTCATCCTCGGCTACATGGCGGAAATGGCGGACGAGGTCTGGCATGACGAAGCCCTCGCATCGCGCGCCCGGAAGCTCCGGGAACAGATCGACCGGGGGATTCAGACCTACGGCATCGTCGAGGATCCGGACTACGGCAAGATCTACGCCTACGAGACGGACGGCCTCGGACACTACACCTTCATGGACGACGCGAACGTCCCGAGCCTGCTCTCAATCCCGTATCTCGGCTACTGCACGGCGGACGACGAGATCTACAAAAACACCCGCGCCTTCATCCTCTCGAAGAAGAATCCCTACTATTTCGAGGGCAAGGCTGCGGAGGGCATCGGATCCCCGCACACGCCGAAGGACTATATCTGGCACGTCTCCCTCGCGATGCAGGGCCTGACCTCAGAAAGCGACGCCGAGGTGAACCGCATCCTCGACCTCTTCGAGACGACGACGGCAGGACGCGGCCTGATGCACGAGGGATTCCACAAGGACGATCCCGAACTCTTTACCCGCGCGTGGTTCGCCTGGGCGAATTCCATTTTCGCGGAGTTCGTCATCCACGCGGTGACGAGATTCAATCCATAATTTGAGGAAGCCATGCCAAGAAAGAAAAAAGACGCGGCGGAGGCGCCGGTCGTGACCGCCGAGGTCCGCGATCAGCCCATCGTCGATACCATCGAGAAGAACTACATGCCCTACGCGATGAGCGTCATCGTATCCCGCGCGATCCCGGAGATCGACGGCTTCAAGCCCTCGCACCGGAAGCTCTTGTACACGATGTTCAAAATGGGGCTTCTGAATTCCTCCGCGCCCCGGACGAAGTGCTCGAACGTCGTCGGCCGTACCATGCAGCTCAACCCGCACGGCGATGCGGCGATCTATGACACGCTCGTCCGCCTGACGCGGGACAACGAGACCCTCTTACACCCCTTCATCGATTCCAAGGGCGCGTTCGGCAAGCATTTCAGCCGGGACATGGCCCCTGCCGCGCCCCGGTATCCCGAGGTCAAGCTCGAGCCGTTCTCCGCGGAGATCTTCGGCGGGATCGACAAGGATGCCGTCGACATGGTCCCGAACTACGACAACACGCAGACAGAACCGGCGCTCCTTCCGACCTCCTTCCCGAACATCCTCGTCTCCCCGAACCTCGGCATCGCGGTCGGGCTTGCCTCGCAGATCTGTTCCTTCAACCTCGGGGAGGTCTGCGACGGGACGATCGCGCTGCTCAAGAATCCGAAGACATCCGTCGATAAGCTCCTCGACCTCATCAAGGCCCCGGACTTCTCCTGCGGCGGATCGATCCTCTATGACCGCGAGCAGATGCGGCTG
>JAFZPN010000105.1 GCA_017550315.1 Clostridia bacterium | reverse complement strand
GGGCCTCGGGATCATGGACTTCGGCTCTATCGAACCCACGCAGAAAAAGTATTCCGCCTACTACGACGGCATTTACTCCTCCCGGTTCTTTGAAGAGGGAACGACCTATTCCACCTCCTCCTTCAACCCGGTCATGAAGCATCCGGATCTTGCCGAGAATCTCGAGGGCTCGATCTGGTACTACAACCGCGCGCACATGTACGCCGAGACGATCGACGCCATCGAGCAGGGGATCTCCTCGAACCTCCTCTTTAAGGAAGACAAGGAATACGAATACGACACCCCGCTCGGCACGATCAAGCTGACCGGCACGGACCTCACGTTCCTCGTCGATCAGTTCGAGGCGGAATGCGAGGAGCACGGATACAAGTACAAGACCGATCAGTTCGTATCGATGTACCTCGCCATGACCTCCTCCGAGCGGAAGACCTACAAGAACTCCTACGAGAAGGAGATCGACTACCGCGACTACGCGGAATCGACCTACCGGACCACGTTCGGCAGCGACGCCATCCACGATCTCGCGATGCAGATCCTCGACGACGCGGGCATCGTGCTGGGCGAGAAGTACGAACACGACAAGTCCTATCTCGAAACCAAGAACGAGAACCAGATCAAGCGCATGACGAACGCCGAGAAATACGGCAACGTCACGACCTCGTGGTTCACCGACGCCGCGACCGGGGAGACGATCCCGCGGCATCAGGCGATCATGGCGGTCCTCAACTACCTGCGCGAGAACTACACCTACACCCTCGATCCCGAGGTGGAGCAGGAGCCGGTGCTCGATGAAAACGGCGAGCCCGTCCTCGACGAAGCGGGCAATCCCGTGACCGCCGACCACATCGAATCCGAATCCAACCTCGAGGCGTTCCTCTTTGAGGTCAAGCAGGGCTACTGCGTGCACTTCGCCACCTCCGCGATCGCACTCTTGCGCGAGCTGGGCTTCGCCGTCCGGTATGACGAGGGCTACATCGCGAACAGCTGGAACCGCACCTACGACCCCGAAGCGGTCTCGACCTACCGCACGAGCGTCCGCGACTACGACGCGCACTCCTGGATCGAAATCTATTATCCCTCCATGGGCTGGGTGCTCTATGAATGCACGCCGTCCTTCATGGAAGAGATGTACGACCCGAACACCGTCGAATCGTCGAGCTCCTCGAAGGGCCTTGACAGCTCGAAGATCACGGTCCGCGACACGACCACGCCCGAAGAAGTGATCGTCGACCTCGGCACGGAAGAGGAAATCGACTACACCGTGCTCTTCGTCACGATCGGCATCGTCTTAGGCGCGATCCTCGTCCTCGCCGCGATCTGGACGATCCTCAAGATCCGGGCGGGACGCGCGTCCTACAAGCGGAAGAAGCTCGTGGACGACGCCCTCGACGAGCGGAAGTATCAATCCGGCGAGACGGACATCCACAAATCCGCCCGCGCGATCACCGACTGCATCTTCGATTTGTTCGGAGGACTAGGCGTGCCGCCGCAGACCGGGGAACTTCCCACGGAATACGCGGTCCGCATCCGGGAAGACTACGCGGACATCTCGAAGCACCAAATCACCGACGTGATGGACCTCATCGAAAAGGAAGAATTCGGCGGGACGCTCTCCTTCCGCGAGCTCGGAACGCTTGCCGAGTATCTGAAGGAGATCCAGGCATCCGTGTACGCCGCCCTCCCGGCGCTCGAAAAGCTCCGGATGCGGTACTTCATGAATGTGATCTGATCCGGGACAAAACAGGACGGGGGAAGAACTGTTACGTTTTTCCCCCGCTTGATTTTCTGACAAAAAGGAACGAAATCCATGCAGGATACCGACCCCTCCCTCATCTCCGCCGCACGGCTGGCCTACCTCGGCGACTGCGTCTGGGAGCTCTCCGTCCGGGAGATGCTCGTGCGCCGCGGGACCCGTCAGCCCAGCGTCGACGCGCTCGCCTATGTCACGGCCGCAGCCCAGAGCGAAGCGGCTGAACGTCTTCTCCCACTCCTCTCAGAGGAGGAAGCCGACGAATTCCGCCGCGGCCGCAACATCGGACACACGAACATCCCGAAATCCGCCTCCCTCGCCGAATACCGCCGCGCGACCGGCGTGGAGACCCTCTTCGGCTGGCTCTGGCTCCGGGGAGACGGGGACCGCATCCGCGCACTCTTTGAAGCCGCTTTTCCCGGAGACCGTTCGGCTCCCGCAGCGGAAAATGGCGGCGGCGCGGACGCATAAATCTCCGCTTTTTTGAATTTCCATGCAGAAATCTCCCCGCCCCCCTTGATTTGGACGGGGATTTGTGGTATGATAAGCTATTATCAGACCGGAAAGGCATCCCATGAAACACATTGCAATCCTCGGCTTCGGCGTCGTCGGCAGCGGCATCGCGCGGGTCCTCGAACAGAACGCGGCGGAAATCGCGCGTGCTGTCGGCGAAGAGGTCGGCATCCGATATATCCTCGATCTCCGGGAATTCCCGGATTCCCCCTACGGGGACCGCGTGGTCCACGAGATCGCGCCGATCCTCGACGATCCGGCGGTCTCGCTCGTCTGCGAGGCGATGGGCGGTTCGCATCCGTCCCTCGAGTATTCGCTCGCGTGCATGGAAGCCGGGAAGTCCGTCGTGTCCTCGAACAAGGAAGTCGTGGCGAACTACGGCGATCTTCTGCTCCGCAAGGCGCGGGAACACGGCGTTTCGTATCTCTTCGAGGCATCCGTCGGCGGCGGCATCCCGCTGATCCGCCCCTTCTTCACCTCCCTCGCGTGCGACCGCGTGACGGAGGTCACGGGCATCGTCAACGGCACGACGAACTACATCCTCACGAAGATGAAGAATGAAGGCCGGGCGTTTGACGACGTGCTCGCGGAGGCGCAGCGGCTCGGGTATGCGGAGCGCGATCCCTCGGCGGACCTCGACGGCATCGACGCGAAGCGCAAGATCATCATTCTCACGGCCTTGGCCTCCGGGATCCTGCCCGAAGACGGCGACGTGTACGCGGGCTCGATCCGGAACGTCACGATCCGCGACATCGAGGCGGCGGAGGCGGCGGGCGGAGCGCTCAGACTCATTGCGCGGACCTGCATCACCGATGACGGCCGTGTTGCGGCGTGCGTCGCGCCGATGATCGTGAAGAACGGCAACCCGCTCGCACATGTCGAAGGCGTTTACAACGCGATCTCCCTCACCAGTCCCGTGACCGGGGATATACTGTATTACGGACGCGGCGCGGGCAGCCTCCCGACGGCGGGCGCGGTGCTCTCCGACGTCACGGCGATCCTCTCCGGCGCGGCGCGTGCGGAATGTGTCCCGGTGTTCGCGAAGAAGCCCGGCTCGGCTATCCCCTTCGAGGCGCAGTCCTTCCCGTTCTATATCCGTGTGTCGGGCAGCGCGTCGGAGGCCAAAGAGGCGCTCGAAGCCGTCACGGACACGGTGATCCCGCTCGGAGACGGCGCGTTCGAGACCGGTGTCATGACGGTCGCCGAAGCACAACAGGCGGTCCCCGGCGCCGTGATCCTTCCCATTCTGAGGTGAATCCATGCTGTACGGAATCCATTCGATCAAGCGCGACGACAACATCGCCGTGGTATATGTGCGCCGTCCCCCGGAGATCCCGGGCGTGGCGTATCTGACGTTCGGCTCCCTCGCGGACGCGGGCGTGGACGTCGACATCATTCTCCAGACCGCGTCGGTCGGTCACGGAAGCGACTTTATCTTCACGATCCACGCGGAAGACACGGAAAAAGCCCGCCAGATCCTCGAAGAGGAATTCAGCGGGCATGAACAGACGCAGATCGAGATCGACCCGACCGCGGTGAAGATCTCCGTCTCGGGCGAGGGGATGCAGGGGAAGCCCGGCGTTGCTGCGAAGGTCTTCAAGTGCCTCTGGGACGCGGACGTGCGGATCCTCAACACTTCGACGAGCGAGATCAAGATCTGTATGCTCGTCCCCGAGCGCGACGCCGACCGCGCGTATCAGGCGCTCCTCGACGGGTTTGAGCTCGTTTGAACCAGAAAACAATGCAGCCGCAGGTTTGACCCGCGGCTGTTTTTCTATTTCCGGCATAGCCGTGCGATCCCCGCGACGAGCCATCCGAGGAGGGAGCCTCCCGCCAAGAACGCGGCGGTCCCGAGCAGGAGCAGGCCGACGAATCCGCCGAATACCGGCTGGAGGATGTCGGCGAAATGGCAGCCGTACACGATGACCGGGATGCAGGCGGCGACGATGAGCGGCAAAAATTTCGTCCATGTCTTTCCCGCGTGCCGGCAGAGATAGATCTGCCAGACGAGCGCCGCGGCGCAGGGCAGGAGGAAGAAGAGGATCCAGATCCAGAGCTCGACCGGGATGAGGCGCCCGAGGGAGGTTTCGATTTCCATGTCAGATCCTCCTCGCAAGCGGCGTCAGGATCCTTGCGCCGAAGGGGAAGAGCGCGAGCCGGGCGAGCTTGAAGTGCTGGAGTCCGAAGGGAATGCCGACGACGGTCAGGCAGAGCAGCAGTCCGGTCAGGATGTGGTCGAACGCCATCACGAATCCGGAGCCGAGGAGCCAGATCACGTTCGCGATCAGGGAAGGCGCGCCGCCGCCCGGGAGCACTTCCTTGCCGAACGGTGCGAGGGAGAGGCGCGCGAATTTGAAGCACTGCCTCGCCCACGGGATCCCGACGACCGTGACGGTCCAGAAGAGCCCGGAGAGGACCCAGCAGAAAGCGGAGAGAAAACCGCCCGTGATGAGCCAGAGAAAATTGCCGAGGATTGTCATAAGACCGCCTCCTTTTTGTTCAGTGACCCCATTATAACACGAAACCCCGCCGTCCGCAAGGGATCGACGGGGTTTCTCATGTAAACTTAATCCGGCTTAATGTTTGGGAGCTTTACGCCTCGAACACCTGGAACATGTAGATTCTCGCGGTGGGATCGCGGTGCTGGGTCGCGCGGTCGATCCACAGGCGGAAGTACCGTCCCTCCACGGCAGGGAAGTCGCGCAGGGTCATGTTGTCGTGGTTGTCGGTCACGGTGTCCACCGTCTGCCACTCGTCGCCTTCGTTCACCTTGACCTGGAGGCTGAAGTTGCGGGTGTTGTATCCGGGGCTTTCCACCGCGCCGCCGTGCATGACGAACCAGCGGTTGACCTTGTAAACTTCGCCGGCGTCGACTTCGAGCCAGAGCTTGCCGCTCTCATCCGCGGCGCACCACTTGGTCCGGTCGTTGCCGTTGACGGCATTGCAGGCCTTTTCGCGCTCGTTGAATTCGTGGATCGCGGTGGCGTGCTTGCCGAGGAGGATGTCATGGCCGAGTTTTTCCGCCTTGATCTTCACGGTGATGTCGCGGTCGGGCATGACGATGACAGCGGCGGAACCGTATTCCGCGGCGATGCAGTCGCCTTCCCAGCCCCGGAAGATCCAGCCTTCGTCGTATTCGCTCGTGCGGACGAGGGCGGTCTTGCCGGTGCGGTAGGTGTACTTGGTCTCATGGCCCGCGCAGTTGACGAGGGTCAGGGTGTGGAGCGGTGCGTCGGACTCTTCCACGCGGTCGTAGAGGTCGCAGGCAGGTGCGAACGGGAGATCGAAGGAAGCGGTCGCAGCCGTGACGAGGATGTCTTCGTCGTCCGGGAAGGTGAGGCTGTCCGCGCCGCAGACGGGGATCTCATACCGGAACAGGTACGCGAACAGGTAGAGCCGGTCGCCGTCCTTGTCGTGGGTATGGGTGAAGGTCTTCGCGATCTCGCCGCGCTTGATGAGCGGGGTCTTGCCGTTGACAAGCTGATCCCACGCGCCGACGTTGTCGTGGAAGTCCTGGACGGTGACGGGGATCTCCTTGCCGCCCGCCCGGAAGGTCACGGTCTTGTCGCCGTTGGCGGAGGCTGCGAGGACGGAGACGCTCGTTGCGCCTGCGGGGATCTTGATCGTCTGGCCGCGGCAGGTCATGGCGTTCTTCATCTCTTCGCGGAGCTGCCAGAACGGGACGCCGGAGGAGACGATCTGTTCTTCCCAGAGCTCGCCGGGGATGGAGATACCCTGGGCGAATTCGCCCATATCGAGACGGAACTGGTAAGAGGTGATCCGTTTGTCCATGGGCAGACCGATTGGCATGTACTCCGCGGGAGCTACGGTTTCGGCGGGCTTTTCGAGCTCGACGGCGAAGGTGCGGACGCCGTACTTGCCGAAGTCGAGGGTGAGGGTGTCGCCGTCGAAGGCCACGGGCGCGATCTCGTCCTCGTAGCCGTTGGTTTCGGTGACGGAGACGAGTTTGGCGGCGAACGTGAGCTTGACGTCCTTCAGTTCATGACCGACCGTGTTCTGCACGCGGACGATGATGCGATCTCCCTTTTCTTCCTTCTTGACCGCGCGCAGGATCGCCGCGTCGTCGGAGACCTTGATGAAGGAGAGCTTCTTCGCGGAGCCCGGATGCTTCTTCGTCCAGAACGCCATCTGCGGCTGGTTGAGCTCGGCGGCTTCCTTCGTGGTCGCACCAGTCCGCGGCCCCTTGTGGCCCATGATCGAGTAGGTGAAGAGGTTCAGGCCCATGTCCTGCCAGTCCTGCCCGGATTCCGGGGAGAACGGTGCCAGCGGGGTGTGGATGAGGGTGAGGCGCAGGGTGTTGTCGTTCGGCTTGTCCATGCCGTACTTGCAGTCGTTGAGGATGGAGACGCCGTAGCTTTCGTCCTCCGCCGTGAGGTCTGCCCACTGATGGACGACGTGCTGATAGTACGGGAAGGAATCGGTGTTGCCGCTTTCGATCGCGCCGAGACCGAGGTCAAACGCGGCCTTCGGGTTCGAGACGGCAAGCGGGAAGGCGGCGCGGAGGTTGGAGGCTCTCTCGAACCAGTCGACCTTGCATTCCACATCGACGCGCTGACCGCCGGCGGTGAGGCGCACAGTCTGCTCAAAGGTGGAACCGCCGCAGGTCCGCGTGATCTTCAGGGCGCAGACGGCGGGACCGTTCTCCGCGATCTCGATCTTCACGTTGTCCTTCACGCGGACCGGCGTTTCGAGGGAATCCGTCCAGACGAGTTCCCAGGACGGCCAGTTGGTCGAGGTGTCGGGACCGATCTCGAGACCCGCGGGAGAGGCGAGCAGTTCGGTATCGTTTTCCTTGTCGAAGATGGAGGCGATGTCGCCGTTTTCATCGATGGTGACGCGGTAGTGCTCGTTCTCGAGCGTATTGGCGGTGACGCACACGGTCGGCGCGAGCGGAGAAGGCTCGTCGCATCCGCGGATGTCGAACACGGCGCAGGTGAGGGCCGGGGTCTTCGCCATGAATTTTAAGATGCCGGTCTTCTTGTCGTACTGGGCCGGGAATTCGCAGCCGCAGGGCCCGAAGACGCGCACGTACGGCTTGTCGATTTCGACGTTATGGACGACCACGATGTCGTCGCGGGCGGTGGAGACGGGGTTGTAGACGACGACGGGCTTGCCTTCGACGCCGGTGTCGAGGGACTTCACGATGCCGCCGACGGCCTTCGTGAGTTCCGCCGCGAACATGTTCAGGGCGATGACGTAATCGTTGTAGGTGAAGACATACGCTTCGGCGATGGACGTGCCGGGCAGGTCGTCGTGGAACTGGTGCCACAGGAAGGTCTGCCATGCGGTGAGGAGTCTTTCCTCCGGATATTCGGACGCGCCGAGCCATGCCGCCATGACCGCCGCTCTCTCCGCGGAGTCCGCGAGCAGCTCGTTCTTGCGGTTCCATCTCTTGTTGATGGTGTGGGACGTGACAGCGCCCGAGCCATGCGGGATCAGGAGCTCGCCGTCGTAGGTCGGGAGCGCGTCGAACTCTTCGGGCGTCAGATCGTTGAAGATGTCGTCGGTGGAGGCCGCGATGACTTCGTAGAGGTTTTCGCCGTTCTTGTCGATCGCCTCGTTCAGCATCTTCGCGGAGATCTCCTTGCAGGATCCGCCGTAGTCGCCCGTGCCGAAGTACATGGAACGGGACGGGATGCCGGTGTATTTCTCGTTGTGCTCGATGGCGCGCAGGTATTCCTGACGCTCGCCGACGGGGCGGTCGTCCGTCCGATGCTCGGGACCGAAGCCGCGGTCGAAGTTGTAGGTATAATCGCCTTCGAGGAGGGATACGGCGACGCCTTTTCCGTCCGGGCCGATCCATTTGCCGAGGTCCATGCGCGGCTTGCGCGCCTCTCTGGGCGTATCGCGCGGTTCGGGTTCGGGGCGGGTGACGGAGCCGTCTTCGTTATAGATCGGGGAGCCGACGCCCCAGACGAGCTTCTGGGTGGAGAAGCCGTTCAGACCCATGTGGGCCTCGATGGAGGGCAGGGCATAGCGGAAGCCGAAGCAGTCGGTGAGGAAGATGTCGGTGCTTTTCTTACCGAATTCCTTTTCAAAGAATCCGTTCCCGTACAGGATCTGGCGCATGAGGGCCTCGGAGGACGGGACGTTCGCGTCCATGGCGTCCCAGGTGGAGCCCGCGACGTTCCAGCGGCCTTCCGCGATGTAGCCCTTCAGCTTCTCGTAGAGGTCGGGGTAGTATTCCTTCGCCAGCTTGTAGCGGAAGGCGCCCTCAAAGTTCATGCGGTAGTGCGGATACTTGTCCATGAGCGCGAAATTGCGCTCGAGGGTGTTTTTCACGCAGTCGCGGATCGTGTCCTGGATCGTCCAGTTCCACTGGGTGTCGAGGTGCGCGTTCGCGACACAGTAGAGTTTCTTTTTCTTTTCCATACAATTCTCCTTATCCGGGGCGATTCCCCGGCGACAATATTATACATC
>JAFZPN010000104.1 GCA_017550315.1 Clostridia bacterium | reverse complement strand
TTGTCATAGTCGCCTGTCTCGGTCTTTGCCAGGGTGGTGCATCCTGCGAGTGCGGATGCGAGCATCAGCGCGGCAAGAATCAGGGACAACACCTTTTTCATGATTCTGAAATCCTCCTTGCGCCCGGCGTCTGCGGGGCTTGATGATGCGGGTATTTTATACTCACCATATTATAGCACTTTTCTGCGAGAGAATCAACCTATTCTTTGATGTGAACATCAAGATTCATCCACATGCACAATTACAGTCGTCATTTTTGTGCGTTTTGCACACAAAAACCGGCATTTTCCCGGTATGAATCCGGGTTTTCCCGGGCAGAATAGGGATAAAAGACCCCTGCGGCGCGCCGATGTGCCGAAAAAGGGGCGATTCTCTGCGGAGGTGGCCGGCATGACGCGGCTGAGCGACTGTTTCATCGAATCCCGGGAGGCGGGGGAGGCGGCGTCCCCGCTCCGGTTTTCCGATCCGGAACCCGTCTGGCTCGAGGGCTTCGACGCCGTGCGCGCGGCAGGGGAGCGGGGCGGATACCACTCCGTCCTCTGCGGTGAGATCTGGCTCTCTTCCCCGGACGAGAGGACGCGGCTCTCGAAGGCCCTGCGCGCGCTGCTCTCGTACTACCGGCGGCGGATGAAGAGCGCGGGGGGATCCACCCTCGTCGCGGGACTCGGGACGGAGCAGATGGCCGCCGACGCCCTCGGACCGCGGACCGCCGCCCGGATCCTCGCGACCACCGCCGCGATGCGGGAAGCAGGGATGCCCGCGATCTGCGCCGTGAAGACGGGGATCCCGCGCGAGACCGGCATGGACACGGCGGATCTCGTGAAGGCGCTGGCGAAAGAATCCGGCGCGGACCTGATCGTCACGGTCGACAGCCTGACGGCGCGGTCGCGAGAGCGGCTCGGGACTCTCGTGCAGGTGACGGACTGCGGCGTGGTGCCCGGTTCCGCGCTCGCCCATTCCTCGGGGGAGATCAGCGCGCGCACCATGCCCTGCCCCGTCCTCTCGCTCGGCGTCCCGACGGTCATCCGCTCGGACGTGCTCGCCGGGGAGGAGGACGCGGACCCGATGTTCGTCTCTCGCGCGGACACGGACGCCATGGTCTCGGCCTACGCGCGCATCCTCGCCGCGGCCATCAACGGCGCGTTTTCGGGAAATCCGGAGCAAACCGGCATCGCGCGCGCGGCGGGCGCATAAACTGGGGCAGGAATCCCATCGAAAGGAGGCGGACGCCGTGAACGCGCCCCTGCCGCCCCTCGCGCCGGAGGAATCCGCCCCGGTCATGCCGGACATGCCCGTCGACCCGGAACCCGCGCCTGCGCCGGACCTCGCCGAATCGGAGCGTTCCGCGCCGGACACATCGCCCGCGCTTCCCGCCGCGCCGCCGGAGAGTGCGGAATCCCTTTCCCGCGCACGGATCCGGGACGCCTTTGCCTGGCTCCGCTCGGCGATCCCGGTCCTGCTCGCGGGCTTTGCGGCGGCAGTCTTCACGGGGACGGCGATCCTGCTCGTGCTGCGCCTCGATCCGACGCCCGATCACCTGACGCGCATCCTTCTCTCCTACGCGGCCGGCGGTGCGGATGTCCGATCCGTCGCGCGCGATCCCGGACCGCTGACCGCCGCGATCCCGCGCCTCTCCCCGGACGGATCGATCCCGCACTCCTCTTCCCTGCCCGCACCCGCCGATCCGCCCGAAACGGAACCGGCGCAGGCTGAGCAAACACCGGAGACGGAACACGCCGGAGAAGATCCCGACCCGCCCGCGGAGCCGGTCCCCGACGCTGCCGATCCCGGCCCTCTGCTTTCGCTGACGAACGAGACGGCCTACACCCCGGACACCGCCGCGCTGCTCACCCGATCCCGCGCGATCCCGCCGCTCGCAGAGCTCAAAGCCCTGTACGGGGAGGACGCCCCGGTGGTCCTGATCCTGCACACCCACACGACGGAAGGCTACGCGGAATCCGCGGATCAGGATTACCGCACGCACGACCCGGAAAGTGGGGTGATCGCCGCAGGGGACGTGCTCGCCCGGACGCTCGAGGAGGCCGGGATCCCGGTCCTGCACCTGACGGACATCTTTGACGAGCCGGACTTCAACCTTTCCTATTATAAAGCGGCCCAGGCGATCCGCACAGTCCTCGCGGCTCACCCGTCGATTCGGTACATATTCGACGTCCACCGGGATTCGGTCGCGCTCCCGGACGGATCGGCAGCCGCGGTCCGCACGGAGATCGGCGGCGAGGCGGCGGGGCAGCTGATGTTCGTCGTCGGGACGGACGCGGCGGGCGCGGATCATCCGGGTTGGGAGGACAACCTCGCCCTGGCTCTTCGGCTTCAGCGCGCGGCAGAAGAGGCGGCCCCCGGGCTGATGCGGGACATCAACCTGCGCGCGGCGTCGTTCAACGAGCAGTATGCCCCGGGCGCGCTCCTTCTCGAAGCCGCCTCGACCGGATGCACGGCGGAAGAGGCCTGCCGCGGGATGGCGGTGCTCGCGTCGGTGATTGCGGCGGAGATCGAGGGAGGGGAGGAGGAGTGAAGAGAGAAGAGATAAAAATTAAGAATGAAGAATGCAGAATGCAGAATGAACGGTCGTGTAGTTATCATACAGCTTCACGACCGTTGATTTTTTGGAAACCGCAGGTTTCCTACCTCCATTCTTCATTCTTAATTCACCAATCACTCTTCACTCTTCTTCCCCGCGATCGTTTCTGCTGCTCTCAGCCGCATCTTCTTCACCGTCGCGAAGACCAGGACCGGCAGGGCGATGAGATCGGCGATCCCGAGGATTCGCACGACAAGATCGGGCAGATCGAACCCCGCGATGCTCGCCGCGGAGATCACAAATGTCCCGACGCCGATGACGATCAGGCTGATACTCCACAGGACATTCATGAGCCGCGTCTGTTTTTTCAGCTGTTCTTCCATCTTCTCCCGGTCCGCCGGGCTCTGCGGGATCTGGATTTCGGTTGTCTTCATGTTGTCGTCCTCCTGTTTTTTATACGTTGCCGTCTATGCCGAACAGCAGCCGGTCCGCGTCCGCGAGAGAATCGAGGAGCAGATCGGGGCGTTCGGCTTCCGACGCGCGGTTCACGTCGTCCATGGTCGTCTCGCCCGTGAGGACCAGCGCTGCGGTGATCCCGTGCCGCTTCCCCGTCGCGATGTCGGTGTACAGCCGGTCGCCGAAAAGCAACGTCTTCTCCTTCGGCTCCCCGGTGATCTCCCCGATCATCTCGACCGTCTCGGGATACGGCTTGCCGAAATACACGGGCGTCACCCCGGTCGAGGCCGTCACCGCCGCCGCGATCGCGCCGCTGTCCGGGATGAAGCCGTCCTCGGTCGGGCAGTTGAAATCCGGATGGGTCGAGAGGTATTCCGCGCCGCCCCGGATGAAGGTGCAGGCGTTCGTGAGCTTCTCATAGGTGAGCGTCGTGTCGAAGCTCGTAACGACGATGTCGGGGATCCGCCCGCCCGTCACATGCCCGTCCTCGTCGTTCACCAGATCGATGCCCGCGGCGGAAAACTGACGCCAGAGCTCCCGCGTGCCGAGCAGATAGACACTCCTCCCTGCCCGGCGCCGGGTGAGGAAGGCCGCGGTGACGTTGCCCGAGGTGCAGATCTCCTCCGGGGAGGGCGAGAAGCCGAGGCGGGTCAGCTTGTCGAGATAGAACACCGGATCGTGCGAGGCGTTGTTCGTGAAGAACAGCACCCGGCGTCCGGATTCCCGGAGACGGCGGATAAACGCGACGGCGAACGCGAACGGTCGGCCCCCGAGGTAGATCGTGCCGTCCATATCGAAGATAAAGAGGTGTTTCGGTGTGAGGAGGCGCGCGGCCTCACGGGGACACTCTGCGGCGACAATCATGGGAAAACTCCTTTCACGCGGTTTCCGGCAAAAGCGCGGGACAGTTGTGAACATTTCCCGCACCCCATTGATTTTGCAGCGTCCGCATGATATAATACAGTATTGAACACATTTTTTGAAAAAATCCTGCCCCGGCAGGTCACGGAGAACACATGGCAGAGCACGTTATCATCGGCATCGATATCGGCGGGAGCACGACCAAGATCGTCGGGTTCGACACCTCCCGGGCCGAGAAGACCCTCATCCGCCCCATCCTCGTCCGGGCGACCGACCCGATCACCTCGATCTACGGGGCGTTCGGCAAATTCCTCGACCAGAACGGCCTGACCCTCGGCGACGTGAAGAAGGTCATGGTCACGGGCGCGGGCTCGTCCTACATGTCGAAGCCCATCTACGGCCTGCCCTCCGAGAAGATCGCGGAATTCAAGTCCATCGGTCTCGGCGGGCTCTACCTCTCCGGGCTCGAACGCGCGATCATCGCCTCCTGCGGCACCGGCACGGCCCTCGTCTACGCGGAGGAGGGCAAGGAACCGGACTACCTCGGCGGCACGGGCGTCGGCGGGGGCACCCTCGTCGGCCTCTCGAAGAAGATGCTGAACATGGACAACGTCGATCACATCTCCGAGCTCGCGAAGAGCGGCTCCCTCGACCGGGTCGACCTCAAGATCAAGGACATCACGAAATCCGACATCATCCCGGGCTTCTCCGACATCATGACGGCGTCGAACTTCGGGCAGGTGAGCGACCTCGCGACGCGCGCGGACATCGCCTGCGGCATCATCAACATGGTCTTCGAGACGATCGGGATGATCTCGATCTTCGCCGCGCGGAACTACAAGATCCGCGACGTGGTCCTGACGGGGAATCTCTCGCAGGTCGCGCAGGCCGAATCCGTGTTCGCCACGCTCAACCGCATGTTCGACATGAATTTCATCATTCCGGAAAACTCCGCCTTCGGCACCGTCATCGGCGCGGCGCTGGCAGGAATGAATACTTGAGATAAGAGGGAATAAGTAAGAAGGAACAAGTGATGAAGAAATCTGCCGCGGCAGATTTCAAAAACGAATTCAAAGGAAATCCGTGAAACACTTCTTACCTCTTCCTTCTAACTTCTTACCTTCCATATTATAACATTGCCGGCCGAAAAAATCAAGACCACAGAGATCATCGCCATGAAGAACCTGAAATTCCTATCCCCCCTTTTCTTTGCCCTGATCGCCCTCCTCATCGCGGGATGCGCGCGGGAGACGATCCCGACGCCCGATGAGCCGCTCAATGAGGAGACGCAGATCGAGACGGACGTCACCGAAGCGCCGGTTTACTCCGGTCCGCGCATCATCGTCGAAGGCAAGAGCGCCGAGCGCGCCCTCACCGCCGAGGAGATGGCCGCCTATCCGCAGGCGACGAACCTGCCGACGCTCTACATCGACCTCGGCAAGACCAAGCTCTCCTCCGTCCAGCACGGCGTCTGGACCTCCGGCACCTACACGATCGTGCAGGACGGCCGCGGGATCGTCGGGCAGCCCATCGAGATGAAGGGCCGCGGCAACTACAGCTGGTCGTTCCCGCAGAAGACCTACGGCCTCAAGCTCGGCGTGTCGGAACCCCTGCTCGGGATGAATTCGAGCAAAAAATGGGTCCTCATCACCACCTGGTCGGATAAGACCCTCTTGCGCAACTACATCACCCTCAACCTCGCGTCGGAGCTCCTCGGCATGGAGGGCGCGGTGCAGACCCGCTACGTGGACGTCTACGTGAACGGGAAGTACAACGGGCTCTACGTCCTCTCGCAGAACATCACCCTCGGCGAGCAGCAGGTGCCCGGCGACGCGCTCTTTGAATGCGAAGCGCAGTACCGCCACGGCGACTGCTCGAACTGCATCATCTGCCCGAGCGGCTGCCACATCATCTTCAGCGAGCCGATCAACGACGTGAGCGCCGAAGAGCGGGAAGAACTGCTCAAAACCTACCGGCAGCTCTTCGTCAAGGCGGACGTGGCGATGACGACGGGCAAGGGCTACCGGGCCTATTCGCGCTACATCGACGTCGATTCCTTCGTCGACTGGTACATCGCGAACGAGCTCGTGAAGAACTACGACTCGGGCTTCACGACGAGCTGCTACTGCTTCGCGAAGGACGGGAAGATCTACATGGGGCCGTGCTGGGACTACGACACCTGCATGGGGAACCAGATCGTCGCGACCTGCGTCGACCCGATCGGGTATCACGTCTCGACCTCGCAGTACAACCCGTGGTACCAGAATCTCATGGCGGACGAGGACTTCACCGAAGCCCTGCACGCGCGCTGGACGCAGCTGGTCGACGACGGCGTGATCGACGCCTTCATGCAGATGATCGACGATCAGGTCGAGAACATCGCGGCATCGGAGAAGATGGACCACAAGACCTTCCGCGACGCTTTGCAGTACACGGGTCTGCGCGGCGGGATGTCGCTCTACAAGTACGATCAGGAGGTCGAATACCTCAAGGACTGGCTGACGAAGCGCATCGCGTGGCTGACGTCGGAGTGGTACGATAAGAGTATGAGTAAGAAGTAAGAGACGGGAATGGCGAATTAAGAATTCAGAATGCAGAATGAAGAATGAACGGTCGTGAAGCTGTATGCCCGTACAGCCGCACGACCGTTTTTCATTAGAAACCGCAGGTTTCCTTCCTCCATTCTTAATTCTTCATTCTTAATTCTTCATTCCAATAACACTACTGAATAATCAGAAGATTCTTCTCTTTAATCAGCCGCACCTTGATCCCGGCGGCGGCAAAGCGCTCGGTGAGCTCAGCGATGCTGTACTTCTCCGAGGAGTGATCCCGAACCCATTCGTATTCCGCGCGGTAGAGATCGCGGGCATACTTGAACGGCGATTTCAGCATGGAGAGCGGCAGGAGCGTGTCCTCGCCGACCTTCACGGTCAAATCGGTCTTGTTCCCGAAGACGACGAGCGCGTCGTGCAATCCCGTCCCCATCTCGAAGGCGGGCAGGATCTCGTTCGCGCGGCCCGGCGTGAGCTCCGACACGTAAAGCGTGACCATCTCTCCGCCGTCCGGGATGCGTCCGCGCTGCACGGACTTGTGCACCTCTTCGAGCGGGAGGGAATCGACAGCCTCCCCGTCATGGGCGAGAACGAGGGTATCCCCGGATTTTGCGAACGTGAGCTTCGCGTCGCCATCCTCTCCGCTCTCCGTGAGGGTGAAGAATCCCTTCGCCGGGACGGTATATCCGTCGAGCTTCTGCGCGCGGCCTCCCGTGCCGACAGTCCAGCCGTCGAGGGAGAGTGCCTCATCCGCGCCGTTGTACAGCTCGACGAACGCCTCGTCCACGCCGCGCAGCGCGACTTCATTGAGCACGAGTCCGTCCGCCGTCTTTTCCTCCGACGGCTGCGGGAAGGTCACGGTGATTTTTGCGTCGACGTCGGTCAGGATCAGCTTCCCGTTCGCGATCCGCCCTCCCTCCGCCTCGGCCTCAGCACCATCGGGCAGATCCAGCGGGATCGGCGTGGACAGCGGATACTGCCGCACCTCGCCGTCCGTCATCGCGAACCATCCGAGCTCCGCCGTGCCCTCACCGTCAAGCGAGACCGCAAGCGTCGAGAGCTTTTTCCCGGACGCCTTTTGTACCGCCGAGAGGACCGTGTCGACGCGCCTGACCGCAAAGGAGCGCAGACCGGACACGTTCGTCTGCCAGACTGCGACGTTCCCGCCGGCGACCCCCAGCTTCTTCGTCGTGATCTCCATCTCGGGCAGCATCGCGAGGGTCAGGTCGCCGATCTTCTCCTGCACGCGGGAGGGCTTGAACACCGCCGTCGCGAGGGTGCAGAAATACATGTGCACACGGTTGGCGAAGGTCTCGTTCTTCATGAGCGCGTTGAAGACGTTGCGGATCAACAAAGCGCTCGTCCCGTCGATCGTGTGGTAGGGGTCCTTCGAGACATTGTGTCCGTTCCCGAAGGAGAGGTCGAGGTCCTTTAAGAGGAACCGCCACCGGCCGTCGTAGATCCCCTCTTCGTCGGGCTGATACCCGTCGATGCTCCGCCGGAAGGCGCGCAGGTTGTTGTCCGGCCAGTCGGAGTTGCCGCAGTAGAGCTCGATGCACATGTATTCGAGGAAGTTTCGCATATCGATCTGCTCTTCCGCCTTTTCGAGGTTCGAGGAGAACTTCATGTCGAGCGCGGCGAGCTTGAGCATCATGCGGGTGAAATCCTTGACCGCGTTTTCGTCCCCCTCGGGCGCGGTGTCGAGGGTCCACATGCTCCCGCCGTAGTTCTCGTACGACCCGGAGAGGATCGTCAGTTCCTCCTCCGGGACGCCGAAATGCGCCTCGATGAAGTCCGCGTCGTAGTCCTCGATCATCATGAAGACGCCGCGGTACTTGCCGTTGATGAATTCCGTCACGGGACGCATGGCGGGGACGATCTGGCTCGTCCCTTCGCATAAACTGATCTGCAGGGGCGTCGCGATGACGTTGTTCCCCTCGTTGTTCGAGCCGCCGCGGAGCAGGATCGTGTTCGCGAAGGACAGGATCCGCCCGGTCGCGGGATCGCGGTAGCCCGGGAAGAGGTCGACCGTGAAGGTGCCATGGGAGGGCGTATAGGACTTGCGGCTGAAGATCTTTAAGGATTTCTGCGTGTTCGCCCTCGTCCAGCCGCCGTTGACGCGGATGCCGGCGTTCGAGGAATAGTCGAAGGCGCCTTCCCCGTCCTCGGAGAATTCCATCGACGTCGCGCGTTCCCATTCGATCCCGCCGTTATAGTAGTTCGCGTTGGTGTTCCCGAGGACCCAGCCCTTGGGATTGCCGTACTTCTTTGCGTCGTCCCGCGCCTTTCCCTCGACGAGGATCCCGGTTTCATAGCCGTACAGCCCTTCCGGATCGGAGACGAGGGAGAAGACCGGCGTCGTGAAGCGGCCTTCGGGGGCGGAGAAATAGGTGAAGGTGTAGCACTGGCCGATCTGCTCCTTGCCCTTGAAAAGCGCGGCCCGGATCACGGCGCATTCGGTCACGCCGTCGCCTGTCTCGTTGTAGGGGATGCGGATCTCCCCGTCCGCTTCGAGGGCATTCGCCGTGGGGTTCACGGCCGTCGTGGTGGTATAGCAGATGCGGTAACCGGAATCCGACGTGAGGGTCAGTTTTTCCGGCCGTTCGTCCTCCGTGTAGATGCCGGGGGCGACGGACGGCGTGATGACGGGCTCCTCGTCCTTCGGCGCTTCGACGATGATGCGCCCTTCGTCCGGGTCCGCCGCGGGATCGGCCGTCGCCGCGGAAGAGCATGCGGAGAAGAACGCGGATGCCGTGAGCGTCAGCGCAAGGAGGAGGAGTGTGCCGGTTTTCGGGAGAATCTTCATGTTACCACATCCTTTGGGACCAAAACGTGCTTAGGGTTATGTCTTGTGGATCCAGACGGTCATTTCGCGGGTGTCCTCGCGGTTGCCCCAGAACGCATACGGGATCGCGCGGACCTGTACGTCTTCGGCATCCGCGCCGTCATACCGGCGGTAGAGCGTGTCGGTCGTCCAAGGTTTCCGGCAAACGGCCCTTCCGACGAGATCGACCTCGCCCGGGAATACCGTCGACGCCTCCTCGGGATAAAAATCGCCGGGGCTGACGACGGAGAGCGCGTCGAGGCAGTCGCCGTTATCCGCGGATTCGAGGCAGTAGACCACCGGACCGCGCTTCAGGGCCACGCGTCCGTCATCCGCGCGCAGGAGGGGATTCGCTTCGACGAATTCGACGGGCATCGGGAGATCGAGCTCCACGGTGTCGCCGTCCCGCCATGCGCGGCGCAGAACGGCATATCCCTTCGTCACCGCCGGATGCACGTCCTCACCTTTCACGCGGATCGCAAAGCTCCGCGCCCATCCGGGGATGCGCTGCGCGAGGGCGTAGTCCCCCGCCGATACCGTAAACGTGATGTGCCCGTCCCACGGATAATTCCCGCTCTGGGCGATTCTCACGCGCTGGCCGCCGACGTCGAGATCCGCCTCGGAGCCGACATAGAGGTGCGCATACACCGTGTCAGCGGAGGTCGAATAGAGATAGCTGCCGAGCGAGGTGATCATGCGGGCGAGGTTCGGCGGGCAGCAGGCGCATCCGAACCAGCCGGGACGCTTCGACTGAATATGGCTGACGACGCCGGCCCGCTTCGTAGCGCTTTCCCACATGGCGAGGGGATTGGTGTAGAAGAAATGCTCCCCGTCGAGCGCCATGCCGGAAATCGTTCCGTTGTATATGAGCCGTTCCATCACGTCCGCGTAGCGGCTGTCCGGATCGAGGCGCAGCATTCTCTTGGCGAAGAACACCATCGAGATCGCGGCGCAGGTCTCGTTGTAGGCCGAATCGTTCGGGAGGTGATAATCGAACGTGAACGCCTCGCCCCAGACCTGCGATCCGACGCCGCCCGTGACATACATCTGGCGGTTCACGACGTTGTTCCAGAGCGTCTTCGCGGCTTCGGCAAGCCCTTCGTCCCCGGTCTCTGCCGCGAGATCGGCGACGCCGGTGTAGAGATAGCCTGCCCGGACGCTGTGCCCGACGGCCTCGGTCTGCTCGCGGATCGGCTTGTGGGACTGGTTGTACCGCTTGTCGACGCGTTCGATGTGTCCGCCGCCCCAGAAGCCGCGGTGATCCCGCTTTTCAAGCTCCCAGTCGAAGAAATGGGGCTCGGTCCCGCGGGCGTCGATCATGTATTTGCATAAGTTCAGATACCGCTCTTCCCCGGTCGCCCGGTACAGGCGGCACAGGGCGAGCTCCAGCTCCGGATGGCCCGGATAGCCGTGGAGCTTCCCCTCCTCGGGGCCGATCCTCTCGTCGATCAGGTCGACAAAGCGGCGCATGATCGTGAGCAGCTTGTCCTTCCCCGTCGCCTCGTAATACGCCACGGCGGCCTCGGTCATGTGCCCGGCGCAGTAGAGCTCGTGGCAGTCGAGGAGATTGGTGAATTTCTTGTCCGGCGCGGTGATCTGGAAGTAGGTGTCGAGGTATCCGTCCTCCTCCTGCGCCTGCCCGATGAGGTCGATCACCCCGTCCGCCGTCTTTTCCAGTTCCGGATCGGGATCGATCGAGAGGCGGTAGGCGACGGCTTCGAGCCACTTCGCGACGTCGCTGTCCTGGAAGACGTAGCCGTGGAATTCGCCCTCCTCCAGTCCCGCGGCGATGCGGAAATTGGCGATGGCGTGGCTCGGCTCGGTGTCCGGCACCTGATCGTTGAGGACGCGCCACTGATAGGGGATGATCTTCTCCTTCGCGATGTCCTGATAGCGGCTCCAGAATCCGTCACGGACCGTCACGCGCGAGAGCGGCGCAAATTCGCTTCTGATCAAAGACATGACCACAGTGCTCCTTTACTTAAAACTCGTACTCGACCGGCGCGGCGGTGAACGAGCAGATCACGGCTTTCGCGTTTTCGAGCGCGAAGACGGCGGTGTTGCCGTCGCCGGGGGTGTACATCGCGCGGAGGGAGGGATAGGCGTCGAGCATGTGTTCGGCCGCCGCGATATCTTCGACGAGGACGGCGTCCGCGGTGAGGCGGATCCAGCGCCCGTCGGCAGCCGTCGCCGAGATCTCGACCTTCGGGCAGGCGAGCATCTGTTTTGCGACATTCTTTTTCAGCCCGGTCTGGATGGTCAGCTTGCCTTCCCAGCAGTCGATCGTGCCGAACGGACGGACGCGCGGCTGACCGTCCTCGACGGTCGCAAGGTAGTAGGTGCCGCAGGCCTTCAGGAATTCGTAGACTTCGTTCATGGGGTGCCTCCTGTATCAAGATAAAATTTTTAGTATCCGAGATTGGCGGAAGTCCAGCCGTCCGACGCGCCGAGCAGATCGGCCACGCGCGGGATCATCTGTTCGGACATCCAGCAGTCGGTGAAGAAGACCACGGCATAAGGCCGCACCGATTCTTCCTCTTCGAGCCATACGGCGATCTCGTTCATCGCCTCGTCGGGATCGGTGAAGCTCGTGACGGTGAGGTCCGGCGTGATCGGGCAGAAGCCGGCTTCCCCGAGCGCCGCGTCCTGTGCCGGATCGCCGGTCGAGATCGTCAACACCGTCCGGCGGTGGGTATAGGCCGCGATGCGTTCGTTTGCCGCCGCGAGAGAGCCCGCAAGATCTTCCGAATCGTCCGTCGCGACGCCGTATTCCCCGTGGACCGCGCCCCCGAGGATCGTCGCCGGATCGGCGTCATCCCACAGGAATACGGTGTAGTTTAGCCCCGCCCGCGCCAGCCCGAGGGAGGCGACATAGGACGCGTCCTCCTCCGGCGAAGTGCAGAGCAGATAGAGACGGCGGCGCGTGTCCTCCCGCTCGGGCGTCACAGGGAGAAGCTCCGGACCGCCGCGCTGCCAGCCCGCATCCGCTTCGTAGACTTCGGCGAGCTGTTCGATCGTGAAGCGGGAATCCCCGCTGAGCAGCCGCATCGTCACGGACCCGTCCTCGGACGTCATGATCTCCCGCCGGATACCGAGCGCATCGCAGACGGGATCCGCCTCCACATAGAACGTGGTCTCGTCGCGGTAGATCCCGATGCCCTCGACGATCTCGCCGCCCGTCGCCGCGGACCCGTTTTTCGAGAAGAGGATCGACACATACGCGCCGGTTGCGGTGTTCTCGAAGAGGAGATTCCCCTCGGCGGGCATCGTGAACGTCACGCCGTCGAGCGCGCCGAAGAGATCCGCGGGGACGTAGTACACCCCGTCGCGGATGACGAGGGGTTCGAGCGGATCGCGGTACCACGCCTCGTCGCCCGTGAAGAGCGAAGGCAGCGCCGCCCGCGCAGGAGAAGAAATCAATAGGCAAAGCGCCAGCAGAATCGCCGCCGCTCCTTTCCGTCTCCGCATATTCACCCTCCTTTCCCGCGTCCCCATCCCGCTATCCTCATAGATGATGGCGGATAGCGTTATTCAACATTCATCATTCTTAATTCTTCATTCATCATTCTTAATTCGCGGTTCTCGATTGTTCTCACTTGCCCCGATAATATGCCACCGCCAGATCCACGACCAGGCCGTAGCTCTTCGCACCCGGCGTGCCCTGGATCACGAGATAGGTGTCGTTCACCTTGTTCGAGACCGTCGCGGCGGTGTTTTCGCGGTACTTGTCAAAGAAGACCCCGTAGCAATAGAGGTCGTACCGCACCCGCACGTCGAGGGACTCGCTGATCTCCTTGCGCACATCCTTCGCCCCGGCGGACGACAACGCGGACGAGAGGTATTCGTAGAGATTCAGATAACCGGAATACTGCATATACGGGTCGTCCGACGCGATGCACACGAGGAACGCCATGAAATTCGCCTCGTCCTCCCGCGCGATCCCCCGCTGATGCGCCATCTCGTGCGCCGTCGTGTAGACGTTCACGAAATAGGGGTAATTCGTGTTCAGATTCGCCTCCCCGGTGAAGAAGGTGTACATCCCGGAGATGTGCGTGTAGGTCAGATAGTCGGAGAGGACGATCTCCTTCACCGGCGCGTTGAGGCGGGCGAGGAAACCGCAGTCCTCCGTCACGCGGTCATACGCTTCGAGGCAGAGACGCACGGTCTCTTCGTGGCTGTACGGCCGCACCGATCCGTCGTCGTAGAAGATCATGATCTCGTCCGAGAGCTCGTTGAGCTTCTCCACCACGATCCGCGCGGTATCCGCGAGCTCGTCCGCCGTCACCTTCGTGCGCTCGATGCCGAGCCGGCGGTCAAGCGACGTCGTCCGGTAGCCCGCGCCGAAGACGAAGACGAACATCGCGTAGAGCAGGACCGCCGCCGACAGGATCCCGATCAGCGCGCGCACAAAATACCGCCGGCTCCGTGCGCCTTTGCGGCAGGCGAGGACGATCACGGCGACGAGGATCACCGGGCTCCCGAGGAAGAGAAACTCCGCGAGGGAGAACGGGATCCAGCCGGTGAGATGCGCCAGAAAGACGCGGATGTGCGAGGACACGCCCCCGTTGAAGGCATCCGCGAACGAGGGGGAGGAGACATAGGCGATGTTGATGACCAGCGCGGCCAATCCGAGGAGGAAGAACACCATCGAGAGGGCCGGCACATAGCGGTTGACGCGGCGGTAGAGTCGTACCATGAGAAACTCCTTCAGTCGGGAAGGGATGAGGGATCGGGACCCTCCGGCAGATCGGCGGGAAGTCCCAGGGAGAATAGAAGCGCGCGCATGTCGTCCGGGAGGGGCGCCGTGACGGTCATCACTTCGCCGGTCGCGGGATGCGGAAAGGTCGTCTGATAGGAATGCAGGGCGTGGCGCGGGATGAGAGGGGACGCCGTTCCGTAGAGCGAATCCCCCGTGATCGGGCATCCGACGCCCGCAAACTGCACGCGGAGCTGATGCGTCCGGCCCGTGACGGGCGAGCAGAGCACGAGGCTGTGATCCTTGTCCTCGGTCGACGCGAGCAGGCGGTAGCGTGTCAGCGCTTCCTTCGCGCCGTCCGCATCGGGGGGACATTCCTCCCGCTCGATGACGCTGCCGGGCTTGCGGCGCATGTACGACCGGATCACGCCTTCCCCCTCCGGCGGGATCCCGTCGAGGACGGCGAGATAGCGCTTGGAGATCCGGCCCTCGGTCATCGCCGCGTACATTTTGAAGGAGGCGTCCTTCGTGTTCGAGGTCAGCATGCAGCCGCTCGTGTCCCGGTCGAGGCGGTTGACCGGGCGGAAGACGTAGACGCGGTCGCGGTAGCGGTAGGCGAGCGCATTCGCCGCGGTGTCGAGGTGATGGCCCTGCGAGGGGTGGGCGGGCATGTCCGGCGGCTTGTTCACGGCGGTGATCCAGTCGTCCTCATAGAGGATCCCGAGGGGCAGCTCCGCCGGGATGAGGTAGGGACTGACGTCCTCGGGGCGGTCCTCCACGGCGAGGGAGAGCACTTCCCCCTCCCGCAGCACATGCCGCACCGTCACCCATCCGCCGTCGATCCGGATGCCGTTCTCGGAGAATTTTAACCGCTTCAGGAGATTCGAGGAATACCCGAGGTCACCGCTCAGGTACGCGCGGATCGTCTTCCCCGCCTCTGCCGGTCCGATGAGGATGTCCATGCCGCCTTAACTCTCCACCGGACGCCAGTAGGTGTAAAACGCGATGATCGTGCGCTCCTCGCCGCCGTGTTCGAGGTCGTGCGCCGTGATGACCACGCCCTCGAGCGAGAGGAGCTCCCACGCGTAGAGATCGTCGATCTTCGTGCGCATGACGGTCTCCTCCCCGCAGTAGATGATCAGCTCGTCCTCCCGCTTCACGATGACGCCCGCGCGCCCGATGACCTCCTCGATCCCGTCGATCCGCTCGGTCACGCACTTGATCGCGCGCTCGTTCAGGTAGTTCGCGAGATCGTTCTTGTACCGTTTGGAATGAACGTTTTTGCTCTTCGTCCAGCCCTTTGTTTTTTTAAGCATTTCCACCTCATAAACACGTTAACAATTTGTGAACTCTGCTGAAATTGAACTTTTTTTCAAAAACTATTGCAAAATAAGGCGCGAGGGGCTATGATTAAGAGACTGTGAAAGCCCGCCCGGGTTTTCACACGCGTATAATCTTCCTTGATTATATCACAAAAGCGCCTCCGTGGAAACAGGAAAATATGAATTTTTGCGAAGAAATTCACCCCTTCCCGACTCCCGACGGCCCTTTCCCGTTCGATTCGGAAAAGCGGTCCCCGGGATGCACGGCGGACAATGCAAGAAAGGCATGGAACAGCTTATGCTTCCGCTTGACAAATTTTCAGATGCGGCCGCGTCGGCGATGCGGGACAGG
>JAFZPN010000103.1 GCA_017550315.1 Clostridia bacterium | reverse complement strand
TCTGATCCGTATCATGTCCGTATCTCCGATTGAGGCATTCACGCTTGTGGTTCCGCGGCTTCGAGGGTGCGCAGGGTGTCGCGGATCGCCTTCATGTCGCGGTACATGTCCTCTTTTTTGGAAGCGTCGCGCAGAAGCGCCGAGGGATGATAGACAGCCGTGAGCAGGAATGCGCCTTTCTTCACCATCTGCCCGTGCTCCTTCGTGATCCGGTAGTCCGGATGGATCAGGCGCATGGCGGAGATGCGGCCGAGGCATACGATCATCTTCGGGCGGATCAGCTTGACCTGCTCCCGCAGATGTCCGATACAGGCGTCCTGTTCCTCCGGCAGAGGATCGCGGTTGCGGGGCGGACGGCACTTGAGAATGTTCGCGATATAGACCTCTTCTCGCGCGATGCCGACCGCTTCGAGGTACTTGTCGAGCAGTTGTCCCGCTGCGCCGACGAACGGGATCCCGGAGAGATCCTCCTGCTCGCCCGGCGCTTCCCCGACGAACATCAGGGACGCTGTCCGGCTGCCCGTCCCGAACACGAGATTCGTCCGGGTCTGCCAGAGCGCGCATCCGTGACAGGCCGCGCATTTTGCTTCGAGTTCACTCCACTCCATCCTGTTCCTCCTTCCCCAGCTCTTCCGCGAGCGTTTCGAGATACCTCTCCGCCTGCCGCCGCGTATGAAAGACGATCAGGCGCACATCGGGATATTCTGCGAGCATCCCGCGGATCTTTTTCCTGCTTTTGCGGTTCATCGTCAGGGCGTACCACAAAAAGCCGAGCCGCTCCCTGTCCAGCGTTTCGCGGCAGTCTCCGCCCATGTCGTCCCGGCTCTTTCCGCGGTTGCGGATCATCCTGTCAAGGACCCCGCCGGCGCAGACGATGCCGGGCAGGTCGAACCAGAAGACGGTGTCCGCCCGCCGGAGCCTCACGGGAATCGTGCGGCCGTAATTGCCGTCGGTGATCCACCGCTCGCGCGCGACGACCTCGGCGAGCTTTTCGTCGAATTCCTCGTGCGGGACCTTTTCCCAGTTTCCCCGCCATCCGAGCACGTCGAGGTGGACGAGGGGCAGACCGGTGATCCCGGCCAGTTTCTTCGCGAACGTGGTCTTCCCCGCGCCGCATCCGCCGATCACCAGCACCCGCTCCATCCGCGCCTCCCTCTCCCCGTCCGGGGCATTCTTCCTGCTTGAAACACGTATATTATACCGGATTCTCGCTCGAACGTCAACCGGGATCCGCAAATTCGTGAGAAAACGGCGCGCTGTCCCGTTCTGCCCTCTTCCCCGTCTGCATATACTCTGACAAAAACGGAGGTCCCCCATGCGTTCATCCTCAACCATCCGTCTGCTCACACAGTACTCGCTGATTGCCGTCATCCTGGCGTCGGGGTGCTTTTTCCTCGGCCGCGCCGCGCTGGAACGCGTGAGCATGCCCGCTGTCCCGGCTGCCGCGGACTCCGATCCGAGCGACGCACCGAAGCCCCTCCTCGTGATCGACCCCGGACACGGCGGAGAGGATGGCGGCGCCTCGGCGGGGGACGTGCTCGAAAAGGATCTCAACCTCGCCGTCAGTCAGCGAATCACTGATCTCTGTTCCCTCTTCGGCGTCCCGGCAGCCGTGACCCGGACCGAGGACGTTCTGCTCTACGATTATTACCGCGATCTCGAGGACTACCGCGGGAATCAGAAGACCTACGACCTGCGAAACCGCCTGCGTTTTGCCGAGGAATCCGGCGCGGCCGTGTTTCTCTCGGTGCACATGAATCAATTTCCGCAGAGATCCTGCCGGGGGATGCAGGTCTACTATTCGCCGAACACGGACGCATCGGAGGAGCTGGCAGCCCGGATCCGCACCTCCGCCCGCCTGCGGCTCGATCCCGCAAACGAGCGGGAGAGCAAGCGGGCGACGGACGCGATCTATCTCCTGCACCGCATCCGGATCCCGGCGGTCCTCGTCGAGTGCGGATTCCTCTCGAATCCCGACGAGCGCGCGCTGCTCACCGATCCGGCGTATCAGCAGCGAATCGCGGCGGCGGTTACGGTCCCGGTGATGGAATTCCTCGCGCGGCGAACAGAAGAGTGAAGCAAAACAGAGGAGCGGCAAACTCCTCTGTTTGATTCTTTGATTCGATTCCGCTCAGAGCAGCGCGTTCAGGATCGTCTCCTCGTACTTCACCCACATCTCCTCCCCGAGGTCGCAGTGATCGCGGCCCGGGACGGGGATGTACGTGACCGGAGCAAACTTCGCGAGCTCCTCGACAAAGCGGTCGGAGTGCATCGCCTTGTTCACCGCGCGGTCCTCCGTGCAGTGGAAGATCGTGTAAGGGATCTTCGGCATGTCGCGGTTCAGGGCGAGGTGGTACGGGGAGGCCTTTTGCATCGCCGCCTCCAGCGTTTCGTCATCCGCGTCCCCGAAAGCGCTGTACAGGGTGCGCGGGAGATCGGGGCGTTCGGTATAGTGATACGGCAGATCGCAGACCGGGCAGTTCGCGACGCAGGCGACCGGGGTCCGCGCGGCATACCGGGTGTAGACGAGGCAGGAGAGCCCGCCCATGCTTCCGCCGCTCGCGACGACCGGAACGGGCCCGCCTGTCCGCGCATACACGGCGTCGAGGATCTCGTCGGTCTCCCGGACGGCAAAGGGATTCATCCACGCCCACGGATTGACGTAGGGGATCACGAAGAGGATCCCCCGCTCCCCATAGCGCCGCCCGCGTCCGTCCTCGGTGTCCTCTCCGTACATGGCCATGCCGCCGAGGCCCTTGAAATCGATGACCAGCCCGCGCGCCGGACCTTTCAGAAAGCCGTCGTTGACATAAGCAAAGAAGCGGACGTTGTCTTTCGTGATAACGGATTTCATGATTTCCCTCCGTTGTTTTTCAGCTTGTCGATCCACTGGCCGACAGCCGATTCGACCGTATTCTTGAAGGGAAGCTCACGCCGCTGCGGCTTCACGATCTCCTCGTACGTGATATCTTGATAGTATTCCTCCGTCGGGCGCGGCAGTCCGTTTGATTCGAGCTTCCTCTCGGTCAGCTCCTTCACCACCGCGTAGATCACGGCGAAGGTCGGAACGCCGAAGAACAAACCGAAAGGCCCGAAGAGTCCGCCCATGATCGTGATCGCGACGATGATCCAGAGCGGCGAGAGTCCCACGAAGTCGCCTAAAATCCGCGGACCGATGACGTTGCCGTCGATCTGCTGCAGGACGACGATGAGAAGAATGAACCATAAGGTCATCTTCGGCTCCGCGACAAAGATGAAGAACGCGGAGGGGATCGCGCCGATGAACGGACCGAAGAACGGAATGACGTTCGTGACGCCGATGATCATCGCGATGAGGGAGGCATACGGCATGCGGAAGATCTTCATGAGGATGAAGCAGAGCAGGCCGACGATGATCGAGTCGATGAGCTTGCCGCTGATGAAGCCGCCGAAGGTGCGGTCCGCGAGCTTCGCATAGTGCGTGAAACGCTCGTAGATCCTGTCCTTCATGACGGACTTCGTGAACTTCTCAAGCTGCGCGAAGAGATTTTCCTTGTAGAGCAGCAAGTACACGGCGAAGACGATGCCGAGGATGACGTTCGTCATGCCGACCGCAACCGAGGAAACGTTGTTGAAGATCGGGCTGATATTCTCCACCAGGTTGTTGATGCTGTCTTTCAGCCAGTTGTTAAGATTGGTCTGGAGCATCTCGAACAGGTTGGATTCAAAAATCCCGTCGAGGAAGGGGTATTTCACCGTCATGGTGTCGATCCACGTGGAACCGCTGTCGATGTAATCGCGGAGACGGTCCACAAGGCTGCGGAAGCTGTCCGACACCTGCGGAATGACCGTCGAGAAGAACAGCACGAGGAGCAGGAGGAAAATGACATACGTGCAAAGCAGCGACAGGATGCGGACCAGACGGCGGCGCAGCTTTTTTTCGTTCAGCTTCGCGAAGACCTTGTTCTCGAAGAACCGCAGCATCGGCCAGAGGATGTAGGCGATGATGACGGCATAGAGAAGCGGCTTCACGGCGCCCACGAAGGCTTTGACGACGCTGCCGATCGGCTCGCGCCAGATATACAGCAGAACGCCGGCCACCAGCACGCCGACGATCACGAGGATCTTCGACGGCAGGGTCTCCCGGTCGTGATTTTTCCAGTCGAGTTTCAAGGATGCGCCTCCCCTCTGCCCGGGCATCCCGGACGGTACAGGACAACTTTTGTCTTATTATAACGCTCCCGCGCGGATTTTGCAAGAGGATCGGCTCATTTCTCAGAGAATTTTAATGCTGTCCCGGATGTGTTTTTTAATCTTTTGAAACATTTCCCGAGCATGCCTTGACAAGGAAGAGCGGCAAGACTATAATGTTTTTGAACAATCCGGAAGAAAAAGGAGTGACATTTCAATATGGACGAAAACGAAAAGACCCCCGTGCGGGGAGGAATCTCGATTGAGCTCGAGCATATCTTCCCCATCATCAAGAAATGGCTGTATTCCGACAAGGAAATCTTCCTACGCGAGATCGTCTCCAACGCGTGCGACGCCATCACGAAGCTGCGCCGCCTCAACTCCCTCGGAGAGGCCGACGTCGAGCTCTCCGGTGAGAAGATCTGGGTGGAGCTCGATAAGGACGCCTCCACGATCACCGTCATCGACAACGGCATCGGCATGACGAAGGAGGAGGTCGAGAAATACATCTGCCAGATCGCCCTCTCCGGCGCGCTCGACTTCATCCAGAAGTACGAGGGCAGCGAAGCGGACGCCGCGCAGAACGGCATCATCGGCCACTTCGGCCTCGGCTTCTATTCCGCCTTCATGGTCTCCGACAGGGTCGAGGTCATCACGCGCTCGTATCAGGGCGGCCCGGCGGTCAAATGGACCTGCGGCGACGACGGCAACTACGAGATCACCGAGGACTACGACGATCCCGACAACTACGTCCCCGGCTTCGGCACCGCGGTCGTCATGCACATCAGCGACGAGGGCAAGGAATTCCTCTCCGGCTGGAAGCTGCGCGAGATCCTCGACAAGTACTGCGCGTTCATGCCCGAGGAAATCTATTTCGACGACGGCGAAGAGAAAGAAACCAAGGAAGGCGAGGAGCCGAAGGAAGAAAAGCCCGTCAACGACACGCATCCCCTCTGGCAGAAGAATCCCTCCGACTGCACCGACGAGGAGTACAAGGCGTTTTACCAGAAGGTCTTTCATGACTGGAAGGAACCGCTGTTCCACATTCACCTGAAGGCCGATTATCCGCTCAATTTCAAGGGAATCCTCTACTTCCCGCGGATCGCGAGCGAGTTCGACAGCCTCGAAGGGCAGATCAAGCTTTACTACAACCAGGTCTTCGTCGCGGACAACATCAAGGAGGTCATCCCGGAGTATCTGCTGATGCTCAAGGGCGTTCTCGACTGCCCGGAGCTCCCCCTGAACGTCTCCCGCAGCTATCTGCAGAATTCCGGCTATGTCACCAAAATCAGCCAGCACATCACGAAGAAGGTCGCGGACAAGCTGAACAGCATGTTCACGAACGAGCGCGAGGAATATGAGAAGATCTGGCGCGATCTCAAGACCTTCGTGGAATACGGCTCCCTGCGCGACCGCAGATTCTTCGACCGCGTGAAGGACTCCGTCCTCTTCGAGACGACCGACGGCACATACCGCACGCTCGACGAATACCTCGAGGGGGCGAAGGAAAAGCACGAGAACAAGATCTACTACGCCTCCGACGTGACCGCGCAGTCCAAGTACGTAAAGATGTTCCGGGACGAGGGCATCGAGATCGTCGTGCTCGACCGGATCATCGACACGCAGTTCATCAGCGTGATCGAAGAGACCCGCGAGGGCGTGAAGTTCGCCCGCATCGACGCGGAGCTCGCCGACGCCTTCAAAGCCGACGGGGACAAGACCGAGCTGCCCGCCGTGGCCGAATGCTTCAAGAAGGCCGCCGGAGAGCATACGAAGGTCGAATTTGAGCGTCTGCGCGACGAAAAGACGCCCGCGATCCTCAACATCCCCGAGGAAAGCCGCCGCATGAACGACATGATGAAGCTCTACCGCATGGGCGGGGATCTGCCCTTAGAACAGACGCTGCTCGTCAACACCGCTTCCCCGCTGACCGCCAAGCTCGCCGCCCTCCTCGACGAAGGCAAGGAAGAGGACGCCGCCTCGCTCGCGAAACAGATCTACCTCCTCGCCTCCCTCGCGCAGCGTCAGCTCTCCGCGGACGAGCTCGTCGAGTTCCTCGCGGGCAGCTATGATCTCTTGAACCGTCTCGGCTGATGGACAGGGACAATCTTCGCTTCCTCGCGGAAAAGGAGGAGGCGATCCGGTCGCTCCGCGCGGGGCTCTTCGAGGACATCGTGAACCGGAGTGCGCCGGCACTCTCCTCCCCTCCCTCCCCCGAGGAGATCGCACGGCTCTGGGAAAGCCTCGGCGGAGACACGGCGGGATTCGCGGGCTTCTGCCGGGCGTTTTCCGAAAGCTGGGGGAACCGCGCCGCCTCGGTCTTCTCCGACGGAGACGAGGAGCCGGATGACACCGCGCGGGTCGCGTATCTCCGGAGCGCCTATTCCGACCGCGCGTACCGCCGCTTCTCGACCCTCTTCGGGCATGTGACGGCGTCCTACTTCCCGGGCTTCCGCGAGGTCGCCGAAGAGGTCTACGCCGGACGCGCCACCCACGCGATCCTGCCCGTCTGGAATTCGTCCGACGGCGCGCTTCTCTCCTTCCGCCGCCTGCTCTCGCGGTACGATCTCAAAATCGCCGCGGCCTCCGACATATCGGCCGGAGACGAAAGCGTCGTGCGGTTCGCGCTGGTCCGGCGCGGTCTGGCGAAGCGCAAAACGCCCCCCGCCTATCTCGAGCTCTCGGTCGTGCCGGGAGACGGGATGACGCCGGGCATGTTCCTCTCCGCCTGTGAATCCCTCGGTGCGTCGGCCGTCAGCGTCACCGCACATCCGACGGAATCCGGCGAAGGGCGCGAGGCGCTCGACTTCCGCTTCGACATGACCCATGCCGATACCGCGGCGCTCTACCTTTACCTCGAAGGCTCCCACGCCCGCTACGAGACGATCGGGAGCTACGACATGATCTGATCCCGTCAACAAAACTTGCTGATACAGAAAGGATTACCCATGGAAGCATACAGACAGAGATACGAAGCATGGCTCGCCTCCCCCGCCGTGGACGAGGCCTCGAAAGCGGAACTGCGCGCGATCCGGGACGACGAAGACGAACTCAAAATGCGGTTTGGCTCGACGATGGAATTCGGCACGGGCGGCCTCCGCTCGAAGATGGGCGCGGGCACCAACCGCATGAATTTCTTCACCGTCGCGCAGGCCACCGAGGGCGTCGCCCGCCTGATCGAATCCTTCGGCGAAGAAGCGAAGGCCCGCGGCGTCATGCTCGGATGCGACAGCCGCAACAACTCCGCCGCCTTTGACCGCCGCTGCGCCGAGGTCCTGACCGCGCACGGCATCAAGTGCTATCTCTTCGACGAGCTCCGTCCGACCCCGATGCTCTCCGCCGGCGTCCGGTACTTCGGCTGCATCGCGGGCATCAACATCACGGCGTCTCACAACCCCTCGGCATACAACGGCTATAAGCTCTACTGGGAAGACGGCGCGCAGCCCACGGGCGACATCGCCACGAAGGTCGCGGATTTCATCGCCTCCTCGGACATCTTCGCGGACGTCCCCGGCCCGGAGAAGGTCAACGAAGACCTGATCGTCTCCGTCGGCGCGGATTTCGACGAGATCTTCATGAACCTCTGCATGGCCGAACAGGTCTATCCCGACGCCGTCCGCCGCGACGCGGATGAGCTGCGCGTGGTCTACACGCCCCTCTGCGGCGCGGGTTACCGGATCGTGCCGGAAGTCCTCCGCCGCATCGGCGTGAAGAATCTCTACACGGTTCCCTCCCAGATCGTCCCGAACGGCGACTTCCCGGGCCTTGACAAGCCGAATCCGGAGTATCCCGCCGCGTTCAGCGAAGGCATCCAAATCGCGGAAGAGGTCGACTCCGATCTCATCATCGCGAATGACCCGGACTGCGACCGCGTCGGCGTCATGGCGCGCGATGCGGAGGGCAAGTTCCGCTGCATCACCGGCAACCAGATGGGGTCCCTCCTGCTCGACTATATCTTCTCCGCGCTCGAAGAGCAGAACAAGATGCCCGCCGATCCCTATGCCGTCAAGACCATCGTCACGAGCGAAATGGCCACCGCGATCTGCAAGGCGCACGGCGTCGAACTCTATAACGTTCTGACCGGCTTCAAGTTCATCGCCGAAGTCATCGCGAAGCACGAAGCGGAAGGCGTCGGCACGTTCCTGCTCGGCTACGAGGAGAGCTACGGCTATATGAAAGGCCCGTACGCCCGCGACAAGGACGGCGTCGTCGCCTCCATGCTCATCACCGAGATGGCGGCGTGGTACGAGCTCAAAGGGATGACCCTCATCGACGCGATCGAATCGCTGTACAAAAAATACGGCTGCTACACCGAAAACGCCGCGGAGATCTATATGGAAGGCCTCGACGGCAAGGAAAAGATCAGCGGCCTGATGGAAAAGCTCCGTGCCGACGAGCCGGAGACGATCGCGGGCTCCCGCGTGGTGAACATCCGCGACTACCTCGCCGAGACCTCGAAGAACACCCTGACGGGCGAGGTGAGCGGCACGGGTCTGCCGAAGTCCAACGTCCTCTACTGGGCGACGGAGAACGGCAACGTCGTCGTGGCGCGTCCCTCCGGCACCGAACCGAAGATCAAGTTCTATATCCTCGCCAACGGTGCGGACGAGGAGAGCGCCGCCGCCAATGCCAAGGCCTGCACGCATTCCCTCGAAGACATGCTCGGCATGCCGCACGACAGCCTGAAGAAATAAGCCCGGAAAAGCCCATCTTCCGAAAGGAGCGCTTTATCATGCTCGACACTCTTCTGAAAGAACGGAACCTCCCCGCCCTCATGACCATGCGGGACGGTACGCCTGTCACGGCGGAGAACTGGTGCGCGCGCCGCCGGGAACTGCTCGACACGCTGGCAAACTGGGAATACGGCGTCATGCCCGCGGTCTGCGGCGAAACCACTTACAAGGAAATCCACCGCGACCGGATCGCAGCCGGCGTCGCCGTTGAACACGTGGTGGAGGTGACCTTCCCCACCCCGGACGGCGCATCCTTCACCTTCCCCGCGGCGATCCGCATCCCGGATACCGCGTCGGCGGAGCATCCCCTCCCGGCGTTCGTCTTCATCTCCTTCGGCTATCCGAAATACGATCCCATTGAGGAGCTCATGAATGAAGACGTCATCATCGCGGAATTCGTGATGAACGCCGTGGCGCACGACGGCGACGACGCTTACGGCACGCTCCTCTCCCCGCACCTCTTCCCGGACGGAAAACGCCCGCCGAACGGTGTTCGGCCACCGGATGGTACGGGCAAGATCGGCATGTGGGCGTTTGCCGCGTCGCGTCTTCTCGACGTGCTCCTCACGTTCGACTGCGTGGACAAGACCCGCATCGGCGTCGTGGGACATTCCCGCCTCGGCAAGACCGCGCTCTGGGCAGGCGCGAACGACACCCGCTTCACGCACGTCTTCTCGAACGACTCCGGATGCTCCGGCGCGGCGATCACACGGAAAAAGGTCGGCGAAACCTTCCCGCGCATCGCCAGCGTCTTCCCGTACTGGTTCTGCGAAAACATGCAGACCATCTCGGAGAGCATCGAAGCCTCCGAGTCGACCGATTTCGATCAGCACTTCCTCCTCGCAGCCTGCGCACCCCGCAAGGTTTACGTCGCCTCCGCCAGCGAGGACGAATGGGCCGATCCGACCTCCGAATTCCTCTGCTGCTGCGCTGCATCCCCCACGTGGGAAGCGCTCGGTCTGACGGGATTCGTCACCCCGGACAAGCTCCCCGATGCGTGGGACACCCTCGCCGAGGGGAACGTCGGATTCCATCTCCGCCCCGGCACGCATTTCCTGTCACGGCACGACTGGATCCGGTATATCCGGTTCATCAAGCAGTAAATCCCCCTTCGGGAGGCGTTCTTCGCGGGACGCCTCCTTTTTTCGTTTTTACGGGAAATTCCACATAGGCGCGCATCATCCGCCCGTTTTGGGGGAATCCTGTTTCATCCAAAACAAAAGGCGGTAATCCTATGAAATTCTGGCTGACCTTCTCCTCCACCCTGCTCCTCTCCGCGGTGATCCTCTCGCTCGTCCCGGCAGCGGGGGAGACGGCAATTTACGACGACGTGCTCCGGCTCCGCGTGATCGCGGCATCGGATTCCGAAGAGGATCAGGCGCTCAAGCTCCGGGTCCGCGACGCCGTCCTTGCCGAGACACCCGCTCTTTTCGGGGACTGCGCAGACGCCGGGGAAGCGGAACTGCGCGCGCAGGAGCTGTCGGACACCATCCGGGAAATCGCAGGAGCGGCGGCGGGAGAGGACTGCGCGGTGCGGGTCACCGTCGGACGGGAGCGGTATCCGCGGCGGGATTACGGGGACTGGATCCTCCCGGCGGGGACGTACCGCTCGCTCCGGATCACGCTCGGGGAGGGTGAGGGCCACAACTGGTGGTGCGTGCTCTATCCCGGACTGTGCGTACGGTATGCCGATGCCGGAGACAGCGTCGCCGCCGGTCTGACGCCGGAGGAATACCGCCTTGTGACCGGTCAGGAGAAGCGCCCCGTACGGATCCGGTTCCGGCTTCTCGAACTTCTTGCGGAGCTGGCAGACGGGTTCCGGGGAGCCGCTGCGGGGTGATATTTTTCTATTTTTTCAAAAAAAGTGTTGACAAGGATGAGCGCTTGTGTTATAATATCACCGTTGCACAGAGCCGGGTTCCCGGTCCATTTGCGACGTGGCGGAATAGCTCAGCTGGCTAGAGCAATCGGTTCATACCCGATAGGTCGTGGGTTCAAGTCCAACTTCCGCTACCAATATTCTCCTGCGTGTATCCGGCCCGATGGTCAAGCGGTTAAGACACCGCCCTTTCACGGCAGTAACGGGGGTTCGATTCCCCCTCGGGTCAGCCCGCAGGAGAATTTTTATGGCCCGATGGTCAAGCGGTTAAGACACCGCCCTTTCACGGCAGTAACGGGGGTTCGATTCCCCCTCGGGTCATTCGATAAAGACCGGCTCGTCCGGTCTTTTTCCCTTGCACCCAACCACCGGTTGAATCGAAGTGGAGCTTTTGAAACGGATGTTATCTTGACATTTTCTGCGGAATCTGATATTCTGAGTGCAGATGATATGGGAGGTAACATTCATGGAACAAAAAGAGATCGCAAAAAGAATTCTGGAGAGAAGAAAAGCACTCGGACTGACCCAGGAACAGCTCGGAGAACGCCTCAATGTGACAGGACAGGCGGTTTCAAAATGGGAAACAGCCGCCGCGCTTCCGGATGTTCTGCTGTTTCCTGAACTGTGCCGCGCGCTGGAGCTCTCCTTCGACGAGCTGTTCGGAATCGCTCCGGATAACCGCCGCGATTCAACGGTAAATGACTGGCGATGGATCGGCGGACTGAATGAGAAAGCACGGACTTACGCCGTCTCGGAGGCAGCGCTGCGCATGTTTTCGCGTACCGGAGAGTCACTCCCTCAGGACGGAATTTACTGCTCCATCAGCCCCGACGATTTCCTTGTTGCCGATACGGACGGCATGTGTTTTGCGCTTGCCGGGAACAAAGTCCGGCAGAAAATCATGAACCTCGACGCAGAAAAGACCGCACGATTCTTTGAAGTGCTGACAAACCCCGCCGTCATCCACATCCTGAACTGTCTGTCCATCGGATCGAGGGTCGATCAGGACGACCTCGCAGAACGGTCCGGGATGAATCGGGAGGAAGTCCGTTCCTGTCTGCTGGATCTGATGGAACGCAACATCGTGGGCTGGGAGCAGGACGGCGCCGGCAAATCGGGCTTGTGTCTCTCGTCGGGCAGCGCTGCGATTTTCATGGCCATGGCCGGGCTCGCGGTTACCGGATACTCCGGCAATCTAGCGGGTTGCTTCAGCTGGTTCTCGCGGCTCGGCGAAATCGATCGCTTTTGAACCGCAAAATCTTTCGCAAATCCATTGACAAATCCCGCTTCTTGCGGTATAATATTCCTGTTAAAAGCTGTTTTCCAGAAAAGGAGATGTACCATGAAGAGAATCCGTACCCTTACGACCCGCGACCTCAAGAAGAGCGTCAAGAACGGCGGCTGCGGCGAATGCCAGACCTCCTGCCAGTCTGCCTGCAAGACTTCCTGCGGTGTTGCCAACCAGAAGTGCGAAAACAAGAACAACAAATAAGAAAACGCACCGTATAAAATACCGCCCGCCATCACCCGGCAGGCGGATTTTATTTGCCGGCGCATAACGGAGCAGCTTATGATCCACCAATACCAACTCAACGGATACAACATCGTCCTCGACGTGTACAGCGGCAGCGTCCACGTGGTCGACGAGGTCGCCTACGACGCCATCGCGCTCTATGAGACAAAGACCGCGGAGGAGATCACCGCCGCCCTCACCGCGAAATACCCGGAGCTCACCCCGGAGGACGTCGCGGAATGCCTCGCGGATATCGAGGAACTGCGCGCCGCGGGCAAGCTCTTCACCGAGGACGAATACCGGGACCGCGCCTTTGATTTCAAGGCCCGCAACACCACGATCAAGGCCCTCTGCCTGCACGTCGCCCACACCTGCAACCTCAACTGCGAATATTGCTTCGCCGCACAGGGCAAATTCCACGGCGAGGAGGCCCTCATGTCCTTTGAGGTCGGCAAGGCGGCCCTCGACTTCCTTGTTGCAAATTCCGGACGCCACGTCAATCTCGAGGTCGATTTCTTCGGCGGCGAGCCACTCATGAATTTCGGCGTCGTCAAAAAGCTCGTAGCCTACGCGCGCTCCATTGAAAAGGACGCCGGGAAGAACTTCCGCTTCACCCTGACCACCAACGGCATGGGCATCGACGACGATGTGATCGAATTTGCCAACCGCGAATGCCACAACGTCGTCCTCTCCCTCGACGGACGGCGCGAGATCCACGACGCGAGCCGCAGCGACTGGCGGGGCGTGGGCTCGTACGACCGGATCGTCCCGAAGTTCAAGCGTCTCGTCGAGGCGCGCGGGAATCAGGGCTACTACATGCGCGGGACCTTTACCCACAAGAATCCCGATTTCACGAAGGACGTCTTTCACATGGCGGATCTCGGGTTCACCGAGCTGTCGATGGAACCCGTCGTCTCCCCGCCCGGCACGCCCTGGGCGCTGACCGAGGAGGATCTGCCCGTCATTCTCGAACAGTACGAGATCCTCGCGAAGGAAATGCTCCGCCGCGAAGCCGAGGGACATCCGATCACGTTCTACCACTACATGCTCGATCTGAACCACGGGCCGTGCATCTACAAGCGGATCGCGGGCTGCGGCTCCGGGACCGAATACTTCGCCGTGACGCCGAAGGGGGATCTCTATCCCTGCCATCAGTTCGTCGGCGACGAGAAATACAAGATGGGGAACGTCTTCGACGGGATCACAAACACCGCTCTGCGCGACGAATTCAAGCTCTGCAACGTGTACGCGCGGCCGGAATGCGCCGACTGCTGGGCCAAGCTCTACTGTTCCGGCGGATGCGCGGCCAACGCCTGTCACGCGACAGGCTCGATCCGCGGCGTCTACGAATACGGCTGCAAGCTCTTCCGTAAGCGCATCGAATGCGCGATCATGATGAAGGCGGCCGAGGCGGACATGGGGCTCGGCACGGAGAACGGCGAGGCCTGTGACGGCGACTGCGAGGAGTGCCTCGAAGACATCACGACATGACTTTCAAAGAAAAATACATCGGGGACCGCGCGTTTTACCGCATGCTCTTCGCGCTGGTCCTCCCCCTCATCATCCAGCAGGGGATCACCAACTTCGTCTCCCTTCTCGACAACGTGATGGTGGGCGGGCTCGGCACCCTCTCCATGAGCGCGGTGTCCATCGTCAACCAGCTCATCTTCGTCTACAATCTGGCGATCTTCGGCGGGCTGTCCGGCGCGTCGATCTTCTCTACGCAGTTCTACGGGACCGGCGACTGGCGCGGCATGCGGAACACCTTCCGCTTCAAGCTGCTCTTCACGCTCACGGCGGGCATCCTCGCGACGGCGATCCTGCTTCTCTTCGGCGACGAGCTCATGATGCTCTTTCTGCGCGGAGAATCGAACACCCCCGAACAAATCGCCGCCACGGTCGAGGCCGCGCGGTCCTATCTCGCCGTCGCGGTGATCGGGATGATCCCGTTCGGACTCGTGCAGACCTACGCCGGGACGATGCGCGAGACGGGCGAAACGGTCTCCCCCATGACGGCGGGCCTGATCGCCATCACCGTCAACCTGGTCTTCAACTATCTCCTGATCTACGGCAAGTTCGGCTTCCCGATGCTCGGCGTGGCAGGCGCGGCGATCGCGACGGTCCTCTCCCGCTTCGTGGAGCTCTGCTACGTCGCCGTCTCGTGCCACCGGAGGCATGAGAAGTTCCGGTTCATCGAGGGCGTGTACCGGAGCATGAAGGTCCCCGGCAATCTCGTCCGGCGGATCGTTCTCACCGGCGCGCCGCTCCTCATCAACGAGATCCTCTGGTCCGTCGGGATGACCTTCATCAGCCGGAACTATTCCCTGCGCGGGATCACGGTCATCGCGGCCTCGAATATCTCGGCGACCGTGTGGAACCTCTTCTGCGTCATCATGTTCGCGATGGGCTCGGCGGTGTCGATCCTCGTGGGACAGCGGCTCGGCGCGGGGGACCGGGAAGGCGCGATCGACGTGGACCGAAAGCTGATCTTCTTCACGATCGCGTCGCACATCGCGGTGGGGATCCTCCTCATCGCGGCGGCGCCGTTCATCCCGCTGCTCTACAAGGTGGAGCCGGAGGTGCGCGCGCTGGCAACGAAATTTCTCATGATTGCGGGCGCGGCGTCTCCGGTGCATGCGTTCATCCACGTCGTGTACTTCACGATCCGCTCGGGCGGGAAGACGGTCATCACGTTCCTGTTCGACTCGGTCTACACATGGATCTTCCCGGCGATGCTCTCCTTTGTCCTCTGCCGCTTCACGGGACTCGACATCGTGTGGATCTATTTCGCCGTGCAGTTCATCGACGTGGTGAAGCTCTTCATCGGGGTCCCGCTCCTGCGCTCCGGCTTCTGGGCAAACAATGTGATTGAGGATGTGAAATCATGAAACTGTACTTCAAACAGCGCGTCACGGCCTTTCTCCCCGCCTATGACGTCTATGATGAGGCGGGCAACACCGTCTATACGGCGGACAGTCAGTCCTCGTGGGGGCACCTGATCCACATTCGCGGAGCCAACGGGAATTACCTCGGGACGGTCAAGCAGAAGTTCTGGTCATGGCGGTCGACGTGCGAAATCTACATCGGGCCGGACTTCGCGGGGACGATCCGCCGGGACGGCTCCCTGTTCTCGACGCATTACGCCATCGACTACCGCGGCTGGACGGTCGAGGGGAATTTCATGGAATCCGAATACGCGATCACCGATGCGACGGGAACCATGATCGCCGCGGTCTCGAAGGAGCTCTTCCACCTGACCGATCAGTACTGCATCGAGATCCTGAACCCGGACGACGCCCTGCACGTCCTCTGCTTCGTCCTCGCGATCGACGCGGAGAAGGCGTCGCGGAGCACCTGACGATGGAAATCCGGGAAACCGCGATCCCCGAGCTTCCGGCCTGTGTTTCCCTCATCCGCGAGAGCTTCGGGACGGTGGCGGCACAATTCGGCTTCACCCCGGAGAATGCGCCGCGGTTTACCGCTTTTGCGATGACCGAAGAGCGGCTCCGCCGTGATCTCGCCGGCGGACATCCGATGTTTGCCGCCTTGGAAAACGGACAAATCGTCGGGTTCGTCTCCCTCACGCCCGAAGCCGGCGGGTCCTGCGAGGTGAGTCATCTGGCCGTTCTGCCCGCCTACCGTCACCGTGGGATCGGACACGCGCTCCTTGATCGGGCGGAAGAAGAAGCGCGAGCGCGCGGATGCGTCCGGATGACGCTGTCGCTGGTCGACGAAAACCGTCGGCTCCGGACGTGGTACGAATCCTTCGGCTATGTTCATACCCATGCAGTGAAGTTTGATTTCTTCCCCTTTACCTGCGGATACATGGAAAAGCCTCTGCCGTAAGCGCAAACAGACAAAAACCGTCTCCCGACGTTTGATCGGAAGGCGGTTTTCTATGTTTAATCCAGTTCCGCGAGGATGCGCCGCAGATCGTCAAGGCGGCCGATGCGGAGATAATCGAAGTCCGGGAGGGGAATATCGGCGTCGTCGTTCCGACTCTCCATCGTCTCCTCCGCGTACCACACGGGAAAGAGTCCCGCGGCATGCGCGCCGTAAACGTCCGCCCGAAGGCTGTCCCCGACGTACCATATTGCGGAGGCATCCAGTTCCGCTTTGAGCAAGGCGATCTCAAAGAGACGCGGGTCCGGCTTGCGGATCATGTAATCGGCGGAGGACATGATAAACTCAAAGCGGTTCTGCGGCAGGAGGCGGTCAAAGCGGTTCCGGATCGCCTCGCCGGACCAGCCGTTGTTGCTGAGCACCGCCGTCCGGATCCCCTCGTCGTTCAAAAAGTCGAGCAGCTTGTCCGCGCCGGGCATGACGGCTCCGGGACAGGCGGCGGTCCAGAAGACGATCTCCTGCTCGAGCGGCGTGAGCGAGAAGGCGAGCCCGAGGTGCTCGTAGACCAGCCGGTCGCCGACGACACAGGAGATGTCATATCCCGTGACATCGCGGACCCGCTCGATCTCGCCGAACACCGCCGCCACTTCCCTGCGGATATCCTCAACGCCGCAGTTCTTCGGATTCTTCACGGCGTACCGGAGCAGTTCCCGGTCGCCGCGCTCCGCATCCCAGTCCGGCTCGTAAAGGAGCGTGTGTCCGTAGTCGAACAGGATCATCTCGGGCCGCTTCATGCGCGGTACACCCCGATCTCCCGCATGTCGACGGTGTCGCGCGCGCCGGTGACAAAGAGGGTGAGGGTGTCGCACTCGACCTTGACCGGGCAGATCTTGCGGTGGCCGACGGTGTGGCCCGCATACACGCACTGACCGCCCGCAAGGATCCGGAAGCTCTCGATCCGCTGGCCTTCGGCGATGTTCTCCATCAGGTTGATAAAGCGGACGTCGGTCTTTTCCGGGAGCTTGATCTCGAATTTAGCCTGCGTGTCGCTGCCCGTGTCGATCCGGGTGACGGATGCGGGGACCTTCTTCGACGCGCCGAACGCCTTCTCGAGCGCCTCTCCGAGCTCCTTCAGCCGGGCGATGTCCCGGGGATCGAAGCGTCCGGAGGGCATCGGCGGGACGTTGAGGTTGAACGAGGTGTTCGCCCCGCAGGAATTGATATAGGTGCGGAAGAGCCTTTCGAGGGAGTGCGGTTCTTCCTTCGCGTGGTAGAACCAGCCCGGACGGATGGACATGTCGATCTCCGCGCCGGTGAAGACGAGGCCCTTCGAGTAGAGGATCCGGCCGAGCTCGCCGATCTCCTGATCGGAGTTGTAGAGGAAGGAGATGTCGCCCTCGAGCGGACCCGCACCGGTCTGGACCTCGGAGCGGTAGCAGAGCTCGGAGGGGACGACGGCCCATTCCTCGCGGCGTGCCTGTCCCGCCTCATTGCCGCACCACCGGACGTCCGGCCCGTGATCGTTGAAGATGCAGGCGTTCGGCTGATACTTGCGGATCAGGGCGATGTAGCGCTCAAAGTCGTAGACCTGCCGCTTCCCGTTCGGGCCCTCGCCGCACGCGCCGTCGAACCAGACCATGAAGAGCTCGCCGTAGTTCGTGAGCAGCTCCGTGAGCTGATTGCAGTAGTAGTCGTTGTATTCCGGGGTGCCGTAATAGGGCGAGTTGCGGTCCCACGGGGAGAGATACACGCCGAACTTGATCCCGCCGCGCCGGCACGCATCCGCGCACTCACCCACGACATCGCCCTGTCCGTTCTTCCACGGGGAATTCTTCACACAGTGCTCGGTGTACTTCGACGGCCAGAGGCAGAAGCCGTCGTGATGCTTCGCCGTGAGCACGATGCCCTTCATCCCGGCGGATTTCACGGCTTCGACCCATTCGTCGCAGTCGAGGTCATAGGGATTGAAGATCTTTTCGTCTTCATTGCCGAGGCCCCACTCGAGGTCGGTGTAGGTGTTGACGGTGAAATGCACGAACGCGTAGAATTCCGTGTCGTACCACGCCATCTGGCGCGCGGACGGCTTTACATGCGCCGCCGTCTTCAGAAATTCTTTCACTTCCATGGTTCGGATTCCTTTCTGATCGGTTTTATGTTTAGATTTTGTTCAGTCGCACTGCATGATCATCCAGATCTTGGAGAAATCGCGCCGCGTGAGATCTTCCCGGCGGATCCAGAAAAAGAGGTGGCCGGCGTCTTCCCAGTAAATCGCGCGATCCCCCGCCCGGACCGTGCCGAGCTGGAAGAGGAGGATCCAGTCTTCGAGCGCGCGGCGGTGCATTGTGACCTTCTCCTCGTACGAAAGCCGGTCCATCCAGCCCTCGTCGCCCATGTAGATCCCGTTCGTCACCGCTTCGCAGTCGAAGAACATGGAGTTTTGAAGGATGTCCGGCCAGCCGAGGAGTTTCGAGCGGTCCGCATCCGCGCTCTCTTCCTCCCAGCCGAGGATCCCGGCCGCCTCATCATAATACTCCCAGAAATGTCCGGAGGGAAACTGCGGCACGATACGCCGCTCTTCTTCGGTCTCGCAGAAGTCCTCGTAACACGGGACGCTGGGGCGGGGCTCGAAGGTCAGCGGCAGGCACGGGAGCGGTCCTTCCATCCATCCGGGCCACCCGAATTCCGGCGGAGGCGGCGTGCGGCAGAGAGATGCGAGATCCGGGAACCAGTATACGCGCGCAGCGCCGCGATCCGCGGGATCAAAGCCCCATTTCATTGTGTCGAGCTCATAGAAGAAGCTGAGCAGCCCCTCTTGCGGGAGCAGTCCTTCTTTGTCCGCCGCCGACGCGATCCGGCAGTCGATCTGCGCGAGGAAGCAAAGCGGCAGGGAATGCCCGTCCTCTTCGTAGGTCGGCCAGGCGAAATCCGCGGGGACGTCCGGCAGACCGCCGATCTTCGAGACGCCGACGGGAAGGGTATCGACCTCCTCGCCCGGGATGACGCGGATCTCGTTCCGCACAAAGGGCCGGAGCGTGTCGGTAAGCAGGCGGACAAGCGCCGGATCATGTGCAGCCATCTCACGCCTCCCGGATCCCGTCCACGAGCACTGCGCGGCATGGTGAGCCGTCCGACCCTCCGAGCTTGAGCGGCGCGGCGAAGAGGAAGTAATCCCCCGGCTCCACCGCGGAGAGATCGAGGCCTTCGAGCGCGATGATCCCGTGGGAGAGGACCTCGACGTGCACCGCGAGCGGCGGATCGTCCCCGGCGATGCTCTGCGATTCGAGGCCGAAGAGCTTCACGCCGCATTCATGAAGGGCACGCGCGCTTTCTTCGGTCAGGCGGCAGTTCCCCTTGGCGATCAGGCGATCGCAGCCCCGGTATGCGAGAATCTCTTCTCTCGTGATCCCGCCCGCAAACGCCGCGACCGTACAGGGCCCGACGAGGGTCGAGAGGTCGAGGGATTCGATGGAGAGGCCTTCCTTCACGAAATGCCGCGGCGCGTCGACGTGGGTGCCGTTGTGCGCGTTCATCTCGAATTCGGTGATGTTGCAGAGCGCGCCGTCGTGCATATCGGAGACGCGCCGGTATGCCGGAACCTTGTCGCCCGGATAGACATGGGCGGAGAAGAGCTCCTGTGTGATGTCGTAAATCTTCATAAAAACCTCCCGGCGGATGGGATGATGTTCTTCGTACATTATACCCGATCCGCCGGGATTCGTCAAGGGGGAGGATTCATCCTGACTCCGCCGCATCGAGGATGCGCTCGATCAGACCCCTCTCGTATCGCTCCTTGGCCGGGAAGTCCATCGCGCCGCGGTAGATCTCCTCGAGCGCGAAATGCTCGGCCGACGCGCGCCGCATCGAAGCCTCCGCCGCTGCGAGACAGGACTCCCGGACCTTCGCCGCCAGCCGCAATTCCCCGCGGACTGCGGGATCGGACACAGTGAAGCGGCTCATCCGCACGACGGCATCCCCCTCCCCGCCGCACACAAAGGCAAAGTGACCCGCGCGGACCCCGCCGATGATCCCCGAAAGGGGCAGCATCCCGAGGGTAACATCCCATCCGGCCCGCGTCAGGGCGTCGGCGAGCACGGGCAGAAAGAGCCGCGCGGTTGCGCCGGCGTCCTCGATCGCATACCGGACCTCCGCACCGTCCGCGATCCCCTCCGTGCGGCATCTTCCGCGCATCGTCACGCCGTGGGTGTAACGCCGCCGCGCGCTCCCGTGACCCGCGGGCTTTCCGAGCCGCTTCACGAGCCGGGAGGCAAACCCCGCCGCCTTCTCCGTGAGGAACGTCCGCCTCGCGAGGACCTCTTCTTCATGGAGGATCTTCCCCGCCGCGCCGAGCCACCGGTACGCCGACGCAAATTCCGCCGCCTTCACGGACGCGCGCGCGACGATCTCCTCCCGGGCGGACGCGAGGAGCGCATTGTCCCAGAACGCCGAGAGATCGACGAGTTCCGACGCCGCGCCGGGATAGGTCATCTCCCATACATGCGGCGCGGTCCCGTCGACCACCGCGATCCGCCCGTCGAGGATCACCGCATCGAGCGAATCGGGATCGGAGCCGCAGAGATACCTCTGTGCCGTATGGCCCGCCGCCCCGGCCGCCTCGCCGACGCGCCGCATCAGGGTGCTCTTTCCCGTCCCCGGCCCGCCCTTGACGATGTACAGCCGGGCGAGCGAGGATTCCCCCGCGATCTCCGGATAGGAACCGCAAAAGCCCGCCTCCGTATTCGCCCCCGCAAACCAGTCTCCGCCCGTCCACAGAGCATATCCGTCGTAAACGCTGTTCATAACCCCTCCCATTTCGGTTTTTCTGCATCCGCAGTCTATGCCGGAATCGGAAATGGGTGAGAAAAGAGAAAAGCCGCCGCCTCAAAACCGAAGCGACGGCTTGCCTGTAAAGCTCAGTCGATCTTTTCGATCCAGCCCATGTCGTCGGGCTTCTTGCCCCACTGCATGCCGGTGATGGCGTCGTAGAGGCGCTGCGCGATCGGACCGATCTCGTTGTTGTTGATGATCATGTGCTTGCCCTCGTCGAAGAGCTCACCGATCGGGGAGATGACCGCCGCGGTGCCAGTGCCGAACGCCTCGTCGAGCGTGCCGTTCTCGTTCGCCGCGATGACCTCGTCGATGGACAGCTTGCGCTCTTCCACCGGGATGCCCCACTTTTGGAGCAGTTCGACGCAGGACGCGCGGGTCACGCCGGGCAGGATGTTGCCGTCCGTCAGCTCGGGCGTCACGACCGTGCCGTCGATCACGAAGAACACGTTCATCGCGCCGACCTCATCGATATACTTGCGGTAAATGCCGTCCAGCCAGAGGACCTGCGCGTAGCCCATCTCCTCCGCTCTCTTCTGACCGATGAGGGAGGCCGCGTAGTTGCCGCCCGCCTTCACACGGCCCGTGCCGCCCTTGACGCAGCGGACGTACTCGCGCTCGACGTAGATCTTCACCGGGTTGATGCCCGCTTCGTAATAGGAGCCGACCGGGGAGAGGATGATCGCGAAGAGGTAGGTGTGGGACGGGTGCACGCCGAGGTGCGCGTCCGTCGCGATGATGAACGGGCGGATATAGAGGGAGGTGCCTTCGTCATACGGTACCCAGTCCTCGTCCGTCTGCACGACCGCCTTGATCGCCTGCAGGACGTCCTCCGCCGGGATCTCGGGGACGCAGAGACGGTCGCAGGTGTTGTTCATGCGCTCGATGTTCTTCCAGGGGCGGAAGAGCTGAACGCCGCCGTCCGCTCTGCGGTATGCCTTCATGCCCTCGAAGAGCTCCTGCGCATAGTGGAACACCATGGCGGAGGGATCGAGCGCGATCGGTCCGTAGGGGACGATGCGGGGATCGTGCCAGCCCGCCTCGACGGAATAGTCCATGAGGAACATGTGATCGGTGAAATAGTTGCCGAAACCGAGCTTCTTGTAGTCCGGCTTGACCTTCGGCGCGGTCGTTTTTTCAACGCGGATGTTGAGCATGTTGTTAGCCTCCGGGGATTTTTTCTTTATTATACATCATATCCGCGCAAATTGCAAGGTTATGCGAATAAAAATTCCGACAAATCCCGGGATAAGTTCGCCCTCCGGCGCATACACATGGACGAAATCCGAATCATCGAAAGGACGATTTGCCATGAAACGCCTATTTGCTCTGGGAATCCTCTTCGCCGCCCTCCTGCTCCTCCCGGTGCGCGCCGCGGCGTCCTCCCTCCTCTCCCCCGGGCTCGACGTGATCGCGGGCGGGCAGGAGATGATCGTCACGGGGCTCGTCACGGGGGACATCCGGTTCCGGGAGGCGGACTTCGTGAACGCCGTCGGGTGCGCGTTCGATTCCGTCACCGTCACCTCCTTGCCGCCGGTCACGGACGGAAGGCTGATGCTCGGGGACGCGCCCGTCATGGCCGGACAGCAGATCAGCGCGCGCGCCCTCTCCTCCCTGCGCTTCGTCCCCGCCGCGGGATGCTGCGAAAGCTCGTTCCGGTTCCGCGCGGCCGGGGACTATTCCCTCCCCTGTTTTCTCCGCTATACGGACGAGTCGAACGCCGCTCCCGTCGCAGCGAAGTCTTCCGGCGATTCTGCGGACGCGATCGCGTGCTGGACCCAGCAGGACATCGCCGTGTGGGAGACGCTCGAGGGCTCCGATCCGGACGGCGACGCACTCCTCTTTGAGATCGCCGACTATCCGAAAAAAGGCCTCGTCGAACTGACGGATGCGACCCGCGGCTCGTATCGCTACACGCCCTTCGACGGCGTGCGCGGAACCGACACCTTCACCTACACCGTCCGGGACGCGTGGGGACACTACTCCGCGCCGCGCACCGTGACCGTCACGATCGCGAAGGCCGCGTCGAACATGCAGCTCTCCGACATGGAGGGGCACTGGGCGCACAATGCCGCGCTGGTCATGGCGTCGGTGGGCGCGATGGACGTCCGGGCGGTGGGCGGCGCGCTCCTCTTTGATCCCGACACCGCCGTCACCCGCGAGGACTTCCTCGTGACCGTGATGAAGGCCCTCGGCGCCGGGGATCTCGAACCCACCGAAACCGTCTTCGCCGACGACGCCATGATCGCGCCCTCCGCAAGCGGGTACGTCGCGCGGGCATATGCGCTCGGGATCATCAAAGGGCAGGACGAGGGAGGCGCGCTGTGGTTCCGTCCGAAGGATACCGTCACCCGCGCGGAGGCCGCCGTCATCCTCAACGCGATCATCGGGGCCGAGGAATCGGATGCCGTCGCCGTGTTCGCCGATTCCGCGAGCGTTCCGGCATGGGCGCGTTCTTCCCTCTCCGCGCTCACTTCCGCCGGGATCTTCCGGGGAACGGGCGCGGGGACCATTTCGGCAAACCGGGGGCTGACACGCGCCGAAGTGGCGGAAATTCTCCTGAACGTGCGCAAAAATCTCCGCTGAGCGCATAATCGGGCCTCCCGCGCGGCATACTGAGAACGGTTCCCGGGACAAAAACGCAAAGGAGGCCATTCCCATGGCAGACAAGAAGAAAAAGAACCAGAACCGCGCGGATCACGATTTCCGCGAACAGGATGCGAAGAACCAGACTTCCATGCTGAACGCCGCCCAGATCGACGAGCCGGTCAAGAATCCGCCGAAAAAGGACCGCGCGCCGAGAAAGCCGGACGAGATCCTTTAAAACGAATCGCACACGCAGACGACCGCGGGAATCCCTGCGGTTTTCTGTTTGGGTGTGAAATTTCCAGAATTTTAGGGGTACCATTTTTCCGCGTGTCGGATTATAATGAGGATGTATCAATACAGGTGGGTGTGGAATCATGGAACTCATTGTCATCAGCGACTCACAGATCAAGCTGAGCCTGTCCTCCGACGAATGGAAGCGGTACCGCGGCTCGACCGGAGAGGTCTTGCGGGGCATCATCGACGACGCGGAGCGGCAGTACGGCATCTCTCCGATGGACGGGCGGATCTACGTGCAGATCTATCCCTCCCGGGCGGGCGGCTGCGAGCTCTTCGTCACCCGGCTCGGCGCCTCGTCCCTGCCCGCTCCCCTCCCGGACGGGGAACGGACCGTGACGGAGCGGCGGATCACGTCCCTCCCCGCGCGGAAATACGTCTACGCCTTCGAGGAGATGGCGGGGCTTCTCGGCTGCTGCGCGGATCTCACGCGGGCGGAATACCGGGGATCGAGCGCGGCATTCGTCGATCGGCACCGGCGGATCTATTATCTCCTCCTCGACCGGGAAAATCCCGCGCCGGGAGAACATCTCGGATCGCTCTGCCCCGTGGAGGCGGTGTTCTACATAAGCGAGCACTGCGACGTACTCTGCGCGGAGGGCGCCGCCGAAAAACTGGGTCCGCTCGATTCCCGCGCGCATTATTCATAAAATCCGCTGGAATCCGGCGCGCGGCTGTGCTATGATAGAGCCAGAAACAACAAATCGGAGCACAGTATGGCTGAAACATCGTCGCCGCGCGTCCTCAGCGACCGGGAGATGCGCGAATGGATCCCGGCCTGCCCGGTGCAGGTGAAGCGCGTCCGTCTCGTCCGGCCCGATCCGGAGAGCGGTATCCAGTTGACCGTAACCGCCGTCCCCTGCGGTGATTTCGCCGTCGATTCCTATACGGCGGACATCGACTATCAATCCGACCGGCGGGAGAGCGTCGGGCAGAGCGCGGGCGTCGTCCTCACCGCCGGCGAATCCGCGCCCGTCCCTGTCCCGTTCGAGAAGGCCGTCTACGCGTCGATCCTTATAAAATCCGTCCGGTATGCGTCGGGCGAGGTGTGGGAGAACGCGGATGCCGCCCCGGGCAAACGCTTCCCCGAGCAGGCCGTCGTCTGGCAGACCGATCCGCTTTACGAAGCGATGCGCCGGGAATGCGCGGGCGTGACCGAGGCGCGGTACTGGCCCGACGAGATCGACGGCGCGTGGCGGTGCGCCTGCGGACAGATCAACCTCGCCTCCGCGGCGGGATGCGGATCCTGCGGCGTGAAGCGCGCGTGGCTCGCGGAGCATCTCGACCGGGACCATCTGACCGCGCGCGCATCGGAGGCCGGGGAGCGGTCCGAGCGGGAGATCGCGCGGCAGAAGAAACACAAAGAACGCGAGCTGACCGACCGCGCCAAAGCCATCGGGATCCTCTCCTCCGCCATCCTCCTGATCGCGCTGATCCTCACATCGGTGCGCGTGATCGTCCCGACCGTGCGGTACAACCACGCCGTCTCGCTCGCCGAAGCCGGAGAATACGACGACGCGATCGCCATGTTCCGAAGCCTCGGCAAATTCCGCGACGCCGCCGCCAAAGCCGCCGGTACGGTCTACGAAAAGGCGAAAGTGATGACGGGACTCGACGAGGTGTACATGACCGACTCTTCCGCCTCGCCGTGGTTCTCGATCACCGAGGACGGCATCCTCTCCTTCCGCAAGGACAAATACGAGGACGCGAAGGGATCATGGGCGCATTTCGTCGTCCCGGACATGGTCGACGGCGTTATCGTGCGCGAGCTCGACCGGAACTTCTTCTTAAACTGCTCCTCGCTCGCCGTCGTGACGATCTCCGACTGCGTGGAGGTCCTCGGCGAACAGGCGTTCTATAACTGCGAATCGCTGCACACGGTGCATTTCGGCGCGAACACCCGCGAGATCGGCCCGCGCTGCTTCATCAACTGCCCCGCGCTCGAGGAAATCGAGATCCCCGATCAGATCGAGCGGCTCGGTCTGCGCGCGTTCAACAAGTGCACGGGGCTGAAGAAGGTCGTCCTCGGTCGGGGGATCCGGGAGATCGGCGCGTACACGTTCAGCTACTGCACCGCGCTTGAGAGGATCACAATTCTGTCGCCGCTTGCCTCGGTGGGAGAATATGCGTTCTCCGACTGCGACGCGCTGTCCGCAATCTACTGCCGATTTCCCGCGGACGAATGGACTGAACCCGTCGTCGGGGAAGGAAACGAGATCTTCCTCGCGGCGGAAAAACACTTTGAATAAGCGAAACCGGGCAGGGATGCAAAGTCCCCGCCCGACGTTTTTTATTTTGCGTTTGCTTCAAGCTGTTCAACGACGTTTTGGAACCGCGGGTAATCGCGGATGCCGTCGTAGCGGTCGGCCTGCATCCGCTCGAGCATGTACCAGCACTGATTGTGTTCCGTCAGCTCGTGAAAATCCTTGCCCGGCTCTGGGTAGATCAGCTTGTCGGTGAAGATGGATGTGTAGTGTTTTCCGTGATCCTCCGCATAGGAACGGGCATAGGCAAGCGCATGCGCGCACATGGATTCGAGCGCGTCGAGTGTTTCGCCCTCCTTTCCCTGCGCGATGAGATAGGTCGAAATCAGCCAGTCGTTCCGCGCCAGCCTCGTGTGATGGAACATCAGGTTATCTCCGTAGACGATCCGGTAGAGCTCGTTGGAGGTTTTCAGCATTTCGATCTTCTTGTCCCACGTCGACGGGTCGTTCGGGAGGTCTTCGCTCAAGGCGAGCGTCTGCATCGCGGTTCCCAGACAATCCGTGAGCTTATCGATTTCATCCTGGATATACCATTCGGTTTTGCCGTCTCCGATCCCCTGCTCCATCGCGAATTCACGGCAGTATTTCATCGGCGCGAGCAGCCTTGCCGTCTCAAACGCCTTTTCCGGATTTCCACATTTCTTGTAAATCGCGATCAAGGTGAAAATAGCGTCATACCGGATATCCGGGTCCTGGCTGTTTTCCATCAGCGTCCGGAGGAGGACCTCCGCTTCGTCCCGCGCCGCTTCGTCGTGATTTTCCGACCAGAGAAAATAGAGACAGGTGGCGAGATGGGATTTGATCTCCTCGTCTCCCGGGAAGCGAATGAGAGATTCCCGGGCAAAACGGATCCGCTCGTCCGTGGTACCGTCCTCGGAAAGGCTGTCAAGCTCTTTGTGAATACGGTCGAGTTCTTCCTCCCGTTCGGATTTCCGGTAGCCGATCAGCTCGTCGATGCTGACGGCGAAGAAGTCGGCGAGCGCGGGCAAGAGTTCCATGTCGGGGTACCCGTTTCCGCTCTCCCAGCGGCTGATGGCCTGCGGTGTCACGCCGATCCCCGCCGCCAGCGCTTCCTGCGTCACCTTCTGTTCGCGGCGCAGGCTTTTGATTTTTGCTCCGATTTTGATATTCATGAAGGTTTCTCCTTTTGTTTCCGTGAGATTGTAAGCTTACGCCTTGATGATATCATGCCGCCGGGGAAAAATCAAGAATCAATTGGTTGTTAAGGGAGTCAAGGAACCGTTGATGCCGGGAAAACAAAGAATCACGCCGGGGGCTGTCTGCACAGATTTACCCCCGACGGGTCTTTTGATGTTCGGTTTATTCTGCCGGGACGAGTTCGACGGTGACGATCTTCTTTGCCGGGACGGAGACGGTGGTCCTGCCGTTCCGCACGGTGAGCTTCGTCTGCCGCTCCTCGCCAAGGTTCGTGAGATACGCGGCGCCGAAACGCTCGCCGAGATCGAGCTTCATCTTCGCGTCGTAGGTGTGCGGGTTGAAGACGCGCAGGATCACGGTGTCGCGGTCCTCCGCCAGCTTCACGGCGCTTGCTACAAATCCCGTGCCGCCAAGACCGACGAGCGATCCGGCTGCGGGCTTCGCGCCGCTGTGGGTCTTTCCGGAGAACACGGCAGGACAGCCGGCGGCATAGGCGTAGGCGCTGTTCTCCGCGCGCTCGCGGTCGATCCGGGTCCCGGCAAACGGAAGGATCGCGTATTCCACCGTCAGCGTGCCCTTGCACTGGGCTTCCGGCGTCGGGAACACGCCCCAGTCGTGGAGACGGTCGACGCCGCGATGCACGGTCAGGGACATGGTGTTTTTGCCGTCGCGCAGGACTTCGTATTCCGCAAGGCCGCGGGTCGCGATGAGGATGCCCTTATCCGTATCCGCGAGGCCGAAGAAGGTCGTCATCTTGCCGGGTTTGGTCGGATTTTTCCAGCCCTCCCACGGCGTGACGGGACGCTCGATGATGTCGAACTGCCCTTCCGCGAGGAGCATATCGGTTACGACGTCGTTCTTCGTGAGCATGGCGAGGCGGTGGTTCTCCGCGGTGTTGTCGATCACGGTCTTCACCTCGACCCGGTCCGCGCCGTCCCGCAGGGTGTAATCGGCGGTGACGGTGAGGGTGGCTGTTCCGATCCGGCGTCCGTCGCCCTCACGTTCCCTGCCGTCATGCGAACGATCCGCGTCGGAGAGGCCGGCGGGTACGGTCATCGTGTGGGTCACGCGGAAGGTGATCGCGGCGGGGGTGGCGGCGATGCATGCGATCTTCGCGCGCACGCCTTCGGTCGAGACGCGGATACCGTCCAGTGCTTCTTCGTAGATGTATTCGTCGCCGATGTCGCCCGTGTCCTCGAAGATCCCGGTGACGAAGGATGCGCGGGTCCTGCGGTCCGTGACGGTCAGAGAGCCGTCGGAAGCAAACGAAACCTTCAGGCGGCGGTTCATCATGCCGCGGTGGTAGAGGGTAAGATCGCTCGCTGCCCGGACGCCTCCGTCGGTGCGGACGGCAAAGGTCTTGTAGCCGAGCGCGGGGATGTCCTTCGCCGCGAAGGTGAGCGTGAAGCGGCGGACGTTGAACGGCACGCGGAAGCGGTCCTTCGGGAGGATGTAGTCGAACACCACGCCGCCGTTCTGTACGTCGACCGGGATCGGAGCGTCTCCGTCATAAACCGCGATGTCCGCGGCGGTGACAGCGGTGTCCTCGGGCAGATCGAGGGCCACCGTGACGGGCTCGGAGGAGGCAAAGGCGTGCGGATTGAAGACCGTGACGGCATATTCCGATCCGACCGACGCCGTATCGACGACCGCCAGGAAGGCCGCCTTCTCGCTCTTTTCCACCTCTTCCCCGGCCGCGAGGACCTTTTCAAAGCGCGAAACCATTTCGCGGTGCACGGGATCGACGGAGCAGCCGCAGATCGAGTCGTGCGGGTGATTCTTGAGGAGCGTCTTCCAGAGATAGCGGAAATAGTCGCGGCGCGCCTCATCCCCGGCGTCGAGGAAGGAGAAGACGGAGAGCGGCTCGATCCGCTGCTCCAGCATGTGTTCGCACTGCGCGTTGAGCTGTTTCAGATAGATCCGCGCGGAGGCTGTGTTCGCGAGCGTGTTCCAGCCGTCGCCGTATTCCCCGTCGAGCTCGCCGACGAAGATGCCGAAGCGGTCCTTGTACGGGCGGATCGCGTCGAAATAGTCCTTGAAATTGGAATGCACGAGCTTGTCCGGGAAGGTCGGAGCGAGCGTTTCGATGATCTTTCCGATGTCGGTCTGCACGGGCTGGTGGTCGCAGCCGTTCATGAAGAGAAGATCAGGCGCGACGGAGCATGCGGCCATGGAATCGCGGATCGCGGCGATGCGGCGGGCGGCCTTATCGGGATCCGCGGGGATCTCGTTCGCGTTGTTGTACCAGCGGAGGAAGGTCGTGCCGAGGACCTCGGAGCCGTCCGGAGAACGCCAGCGGACCTCGGTGACCCACTTGCCGTAGTTCTCTTCCCCGGTGTCGAGGCGGTCGCCCTTACGCGGAGAGGTCCCGCGGCCGAACGCGACGGTGTCGATCCCGAAGCCCCGGAGGATCTGCGGTGCCTGGCCGATGTTGCCGAAGGCGTCCGGGAAATAGCCGACGTCCGAGACGGGGCCGTATTCCGCCGCGACCTGCTGTCCGACGAGCATGTTGCGCACGTTCGATTCGCCGTCGACGAGGTATTCGTCCTGCAGAATGTACCACGGACCGATGACGAGACGACCTTCGGCGATATACTTCACGAGCTTGTCCCGCATTTCGGGGCGGATCTCGAGATAGTCCTCGAGGACGATGGCCTGCCCGTCGAGGTGGAAGGATTTGAAGGACGGATCGTTGTCAAGGGTATCAAGCAGCCGGTCGAAGAATTCCACCAGCTTGAAGCGGTGCGCCTCAAAGGGCATGTACCACTCCCGGTCCCAGTGGCTGTGGGAGATGAAATGGATGGTCTTGGGTTCGTTTTTCATGTTGTCCTCCGGTGGAGTTTTTTCTTTGATTATAGCCGATTCCGGCAGATTTGTCAAGCGGGAGCGGGAACACAAAAACCGCCTCCGAAAAGGCGGTTCTTTCTGTTTGGGTCCCGGATCACTCCGGTTCGCGCTCGAAGTAGTACTTCTGCTGATGCGTACAGATGCTCTCGACCATCGCGATGGCGAGGTACATCGAGAACAGCGACGACGGACCGTAGGACAGGAACGGACACGTGATGCCGACGACCGGGAGGACCGCAAGGCACATGCCGATGTTCTCCGCCGCCTGCACGAGGATCATCCCCGCGACGCCGATGCAGATGTACGAGGCGTAGTTTTTCCGCGTTCCGCGCGCGATCCAGAAGATCCGCAGAATCAGCGTCACGACGAGCACGAGGTAGAGGAAGGTGCCCATGAATCCGAACTTCTCCGCCAGGACCGCGAAGATGAAGTCCGACTGCGCGGCCCAGCTCAGGGTGTAGTACTTTGTCCCGCCGCTGAATCCCGCGCCTCGGAAGCCGCCCGCGATGATGGCCGTCCGGCTTGCGATCGCCTGCCAGCCTCCGTCCATGGGATCGAGGTCTGGGTTGAAGCCGTAGAGGATGCGTTTTCGCTGGATATTGCTCAGATAATTGGTCCACAGGATCGGAAATCCGAGGACCACCGCCGCGCCCGCTCCCGCGATATACCAGTAGGAGATGCCCGCGCCGAACAGCATGATGACGAGGATGCCGATGTACACGAGCGCCATGCCGGTGTCGCCCTGCCACACGATCAGACCGACATAGAGGCCGGCGTGGATCGCGAGCGTGAGGACGGAGAGCGGCGCGTTCAGTTTTTCCTTCACGCGGTCGAGGTGCATCGCGAAGGAGACGATCATGAGCAGCTTCACGAATTCCGTCGGCTGGATGGAGACGTTGATGACGGGAATGGTGATCCAGTTGTCGTTGCCGTATCGCCCGCTCCCGAATTTCTTGACGATCAGGATGATGACGATCGACAGCGGGATCAGGACGTATTTCATCTTCTGGAACAGCGCGTCGTAGTCGATGAAGGCGAAAACAAGCACGGTGACAAGGCCCGCGACCGACACGATGGCCTGCATCCGGACGTACCACATGCCGACGCCCTCCGCGAACGCATCGATCTCGGACAAAAGCGTCACGATGCTCATCACATTCATCCCGATCACGCAGAGCAGCACGACCGGATCAATCCGCCGGATCTTCTCCCGCAGCGGAATGGAAAACTCCTTCAACGGAAAACCACCTTTCACAGAGAACAACGAAGAGAGAAAAGTGAATAAGTGAGGAAGAAATCCGTCCGAGCGGATTTCTGTTTTTCGTTTTCGCTCCGGCGGAAACGTTCCCCACCTGTTCGCTGTTCACGATACTCTGTTCGCTTAATAGGCAATGCCCCAGTATACCATCGCCTTCGCGGTCTTGCCGCAGCAGACGCAGGTGTCGGCGATGTGCTTCTGCTCGAAAGGGATGCAGCGGGAGCCGACGCCGGTGACTTCCTTGACGCGGTCCTCGCATTCCTCATCGCCGCACCACATCGCGCGGACCAGACCGTCGCCTTTTTCCGCGAGAGCCGTCTTGATCTCGTCGAGCGTCGTGCAGTCGTAAGTCCGGCGTTCGCGGTTTTCGAGCGCCTTCTGATACATACCGTCGCGGATCTCGGTCATCTTCGCGGCGAGGACCTCTTCGACCTCGTCGAGCTTCACGACGGTTTTTTCCATATTGTAGCGGGTCACCAGCACGCACTGGCCGGCCTCGATGTCGCGCGGACCGAGCTCGATGCGCACCGGGACGCCCTTCATCTCGTATTCGGCGAACTTCCAGCCGGGGCTGTTCTCGCTGTCGTCGAGCTTCACGCGGTATCCGGCGGCTTTGATCCGGTCAAGGAGCGCGCGGTTGGCTTCGAGGACGCCTTCCTTGTGCATCGCGGCGGGCACGATCACCACCTGGATCGGCGCGACGGCGGGCGGCAGTACGAGGCCGTTGTCATCGCCGTGGGTCATGATGATGCCGCCGATCATGCGGGTCGTGACGCCCCAGGAGGTCTGCTGGGGATACTGAAGCTGGTTGTTCTGGTCGGCGAACTGGATGCCGAAGGCGCGGGCAAAACCGTCGCCGAAGAAGTGGGAGGTTCCGGCCTGCAGCGCCTTGCCGTCGTGCATCATCGCCTCGATGCAGTAGGTGTCCTCCGCGCCAGCGAACTTGTCGGACGGGGTCTTTGCACCCTTGATGACCGGGATCGCGAGATCGTTCTCGTGGAAATCGGCGTAGACGTTCAGCATCCGCACGGTCTCCTCGCGCGCTTCCTCCACGGTGGCGTGCATCGTGTGGCCTTCCTGCCAGAGGAATTCGCGGCTGCGCAGGAACGGACGGGTCGTCTTCTCCCAGCGCACGACGGAGCACCACTGGTTATAGAGTTTCGGCAAATCGCGCCAGGAGCGGATGATGTTGGCATAGTGCTCGCAGAAGAGGGTCTCGGACGTCGGACGGACGCAGAGACGCTCGGGGAGCTCCTCGTTTCCGCCGTGCGTGACCCATGCGACCTCGGGCGCGAAGCCTTCCACGTGATCCTTTTCCTTCTGCAGGAGGGATTCCGGGATGAACATGGGCATATAGACGTTTTCGTGGCCCAGTTCCTTGAAGCGGGTGTCGAGGATCTTCTGGATGTTCTCCCAGATCGCGTAGCCGTAGGGACGGATAATCATGCAGCCCTTGACGCTCGAATAGTCGACGAGGTCGGCCTTCTTGCAGATGTCCGTGTACCACTTGGCGAAATCGACGTCCATGGACGTGATTTCCGAGACGAGTTTCTTGTCGTTTTTCATGTTTCCATTCCTTGTATCTTTGGATTTATGGTTTTCAGAGTTTGGTCAGACGCGCGTAGGTCGCCATGAGCTTCTTCGTGCCGACGGACTCGAAGGCGATCTCGTAGAGGGTGTCCCCGCCCATCGGACGGACGGTGAGCACGCGCCCGATCCCGAAGGTCACGTGGCGGACGGTATCGCCGGCCTTGAGTTCGGGGGTCTTTGCCGCTTTGACCTTCGTCAGCGCGGGCGAGGGCTTCGAGGTCTCATTGACGAAATGATTCACCGGCTTCTGCTTTGCCGGACGCTGACGGAGCTGGCGAAGCTCGGATTCCTCCGGGAGTTCCTCTTCCACCCGGCAGAGCTCGGCGGGGATCTCCGTGACAAAGCGGGAGACGGGATTCGCGCTCGAGCGGCCGTTCAGCATGCGGTCGTGGACGTGCGTGATATAGACGGCGCGTTTGGCGCGGGTGATGGCGACATAGGCGAGGCGGCGTTCCTCCTCGAGTTCTTCCGGGACGAGGAGCGTCTGGAAGCTCGGGAAGATGTTCTCCTCCATGCCCGGCAGGAAGACCACCGGGAATTCGAGCCCCTTCGCCGAATGGATCGTCATCAGGACGACGGCATCCGCGGTCTCGTCGTATTTGTCGACGTCCGACACGAGGGCGACGTCTTCGAGGAATCCGACGAGGGTGGGCTCATCCGCCGTCTCCTCGTAGGCGCGGGCCGCCGAGACGAGCTCGCCGATGTTGTTCATCCGGTCGTCGCGCTCCGAGAGGTCGGTCATCTCCGAGAGCATCCGGTTGTACCCGCACTCCTCCGCGACGTATTCGATCAGGGCGGAGGGCGTCATGGTTTCCGCAGCCTCCCGGAAGCGGTCCATCAGGTAGACGAAGTTCACCATCTGGTTTGCCGTCGCCGAGGAGATCGCGTTATACCGCTTCGCGCGGCGGAGAAATTCGAGCAGGGGGCATCCCTCCTCGGCGGCGAGGGCTTCCGCGATCTGCACGGATTTGTCGCCGATGCCGCGGCGCGGGGTGTTGATGATCCGGCGCAGGCGCAGATCGTCGTTCGGGTTGTTGATGAGCGCGAGGTACGCGACGAGATCCTTGACCTCCATGCGGTCGAAGAAGCGCATCCCGCCGAGGATCCGGTAGGGGATGGCCGCCTTCGCGAACGCCTGCTCGATCGAGCGGGACTGGGAGTTCATGCGGTAGAGGACGGCGTAGTCCTTGTATTTGCCGCCCGCCTCGACGCCCTTCTGCACGACGTCCGCGATGAAGCGCGCCTCGTCGTTCTGGTTGCCGAGCTGCTTGACGACGACTGGATCGCCCTCTTCGCCGCCGGTCCAGAGCGTCTTGCCGAGGCGTCCCTCGTTGTGGGAGATCACCTCGTTCGCCGCCGCGAGGATCGTCTTCGTGGAGCGGTAGTTCTCTTCGAGGCGTACCACGGCGGTGTCCTCGTAATTCTTGTCGAAGTTGAGGATGTTCTCGATGACCGCGCCGCGGAACTTATAGATGGACTGATCGTCGTCGCCGACCACCATGATGTTCTTGTACTTCGCGCTGAGCAGGAGCGTCAGCTCGAGCTGGGCGAAATTTGTATCCTGGTATTCGTCCACCGAGATGTAGCGGTAACGGTTCTGCAAAAGCGAGCGCACGTCCTCGCACTCCGTGAGGAGCCGGACGGTCTGCATGATGATGTCGTCGAAGTCGAGCAGGTTCTGTGCCTTCAGCTTCTCGGCGTAGAGGGCGTAGATCTGCGCGATCTGGCGATACTTCACGTCGCCGCCTGTCTTTTCGAGGTACTCCTCGGGGCCGACGAGTTTGTCCTTCGCGCGGGAGATCGCGTTCTGCACGGTCTTCACGGGGAGCATCTTGTCGTCGATGCCGAGCTGCTTCATGCAGAGCTGCAGCTGCTTTTTCGCGTCGTCCGCGTCGCAGATCGAGAAGCTGCGGTCGTAGCCGATCTGATCGCAGAACCGCCGCAGGATCCGGACGCACACGGCGTGGAAGGTCCCCGTCGTGATCTCGGCCACCTCGGGGGAATCCTCGCCGAAGATCGCCCCGATGCGGGCCTTGATCTCGCGCGCGGCCTTGTTCGTGAACGTGATCGCCATGACCTGCCACGGCGCCGGCGGATTCACGGCGAAGCGGACGAGGTATTCTCCCAGCTCTTCGTGCGGGAGGTCCCCGGCTTTCTTCATCTCCGCGACCGTCTCTTCGGTGAGGTTCGTCGGGACGAGATCGGAGAGCACGGCGTCGCCGTAGCGGATGATATGGGCAAGGCGGTTGACGAGGACGGTGGTCTTACCGCTCCCCGCGCCGGCCAGGATCAGCAGGGGCCCGTTCACCTGATAGACGGCTTCCCGCTGTTTTTCGTTCAGTTTATCGTAATAGCGGTCAAACAGCGCTCTCTTCTCCGAGAGATACGCTTCCCGCAGCTGCAAATCGGTCATGAAACAACGCTCGCTTCTGTAAAATAGGCGGGGGACTTCCCCGCAAAAGGCAATAGTCTGCTGATGATATTATACCACATTCCGCCTCCGTTTTCAAGGTGGAACTGCCCAACATTTTCCCCCGGCGGCACAAAAACCTATGATTTCTGACGGAAATCTCCGACCGTTCACGAAAAAGTCATAAAGTTGTGTTATGATGGAAGCGGAAACGACAAAATCCGGGAGGATCGGCATGAAAACGGTATCGTGGGGCCTCGATATCCCCGAAAAAGAGGGCTTCGACCTCATCGTCTGCGGCGGCGGGATCGCGGGATGCGCGGCGGCGCTCTCTGGGGCGAGAATGGGGCGGCGGGTTCTGCTCTTGGAAAAGAGCACGCTGCTCGGCGGCTTGGCGACCATCGGGCTCGTGAATTACTTCGTCCCGATGTGCAATCACCGCGGGCGGCAGGTGTGCCGGGGGATGGCGGAGGAGTTTCTCCGTCTCTCGATCCGGTACGGCTATTCCACCCTCCCCGACGCGTGGAAGGACGGCGAGCCGCAGGAACCGACCTCTGCATGTTATCAGACGGAATACGATCCGTGGCTCTTTGCGATGCAGCTGGCCGAGCTGCTCGACGACGCGGGCGTGGAGATCCTCTTCGACTGCACGGCGGCCCATCCGCTCACGGAAGGCGGCAGGATCGCGGGGATCGTCACCGATTCCACGGCGGGATTCGCATTTTATCCGGCGAAGCAGGTGATCGACGCGACGGGCGACGGGGGAATCGCCGCCAAAGCCGGAGCTCCCACCGTCGACGGGCGGAACTATTTCAGCTATTTCCCGCGCGAGATCACGCTCGATTCCTGCCGGGCAGCCGTCGAGAGCGGGAAGATCAACCGCGCGGTGCGGACCTCCCCAGGCGGAGCGGCCAACCTCTACGGCGGCGGTCATCCGGAGGGCATGCCCTGCTACGTCGGTGCGTCCGCGGAGGTCACCTCCCGGTATCTGCTCGACAATCAGCGGCTCATCGTTGCCCGTCGCCGCGAAGATCCGGGAAGGGATCAGCGCGAGCTCGTCTCGGTCCCGATGATGCCGCAGTTCCGCACGATCCGCCGCCTCGCCGGGGACTACACGCTCCGGGAAGACGAGGCTTACATCCATTTCGACGACTCCGTCGCCGCGATCAACGACTTTGACCGGGCGGATTACGTTTACGAGGTGCCGCTGCGCTGCCTGACGCGCCGGGGATTCCCGAATCTCACGGTCTCGGGCCGGTGCGCTTCGGCGGACGGATATGCGTGGGACGTCGTGCGCGTGATCCCGCCGGCGATCCTCACGGGCCAGGCCGCCGCCGTCGCCGCTGCCCGCGCGATGGACGAGGGATGCGCCGTATCGGACGTCCCGATCCGTGCGGTGCAGGAGGAGCTCGAACGGCAGGGCGCGGGCGTGCATTTCGACGATTCGCTCGTCCCCGCATCCTTCGACCGGGCCGCCATGCGCGTGCAGAAGCGATAAACAACCACACAACAGGAGGATTTCGTATGCGGAAGAGTTTTTTTGAAGGGATCGCCGCGGGTATCTACATCGGGATCGGCGGCGCGGTGTTTCTCGCCTGCGACAACCGGTATCTCGGTGCGGTGTTCTTCACGGTCGCGCTCCTCTCGATCTGCCTGACCGGGATGCAGCTCTACACCGGCAAGGTCGGCATGATCGTATACAACCATGCGAAAAGCGACTGGATCTCGCTCTTCGGATGCCTGCTCGGCAACCTGACGGGGACGCTCTGCTGCGCGCTCGCCGTATGGGTGGGCGTGCCGTCGCTGAAGGAAAACGCGCTCGCGCTCGTCGAAAAGAAGCTCGCAGCCTCCGCCCCGTGGCATCCGCGGGTCCTCTTCGCGGGGATTTTATGCGGGATCCTGATGTATACGGCGGTCTGGGTGTACAAGCAGAAGAATACCGTCTGGGGCATCCTCTTCTGCGTCCCGGTCTTCATTCTGGCGGGATTCGAGCACTCCATCGCGGACATGTTCTACTTCTTCTGCGCGGGATCGTTCACCCTGCCCTCCTTCTGCTTCCTCTTCATGGTGGTGCTCGGGAACTCGATCGGCGGGATGATCGTCCCCGCGCTGTACACCGTCGGGAATCCGGCGAAAAAAGACGGATAAGGCCATGAACCATAAGGAATTCGGATGCGGACACGAAAAAACCGTCCTCCTTCTGCACGGGGGCGGTTTGTCGTGGTGGAATTACCGCGAGGCGGCACAAGATCTCGGGGAGGACTTTCACGTCGTCCTGCCGATCCTCGACGGCCATGCGGAGGCGGACCGGCCTTTCACCTCGATCAAAGACAATGCGGCCGAGATCGTCGCCTGGATCCGCACGCATCTCGGCGGACAGATCTTCGCGCTCGGCGGGCTGTCCCTCGGCGGGCAGATCGCACTCGAAATGCTCGCGCAGGACAGCGGACTCTCCGAGCACGCCCTGATCGAGAGCGCGATGGCCATCCCGTCCCGCGCCACGGCTGCTATGATCCGCCCGGCGTTCGGATGCAGTTATCCGCTCGTGAAGCGGGAATGGTTCGCCCGGCTGCAGTTCCGCTCGCTGCACATCCGAGAGGATCTCTTCGAGGACTATTTCCGCGACACCGCCCGGATCGCGAAGGCGGACATGATCGCGTTTCTCGAAGCGAGCACCTTGTACGCGCCGAAGGAGGCTCTCCGCCAATGCACAGCGGACGTGTGCATCTTCTGCGGCGGACGGGAAACCCGAGGGATTCGGAAATCCGCTGAGATCCTCGGAGATCTCTTTCCGCGCAGCACCGTCCGCGTCCTGCCCGGCATGGTGCACGGGGACTTCTCGATCAACCATGCGCATGAATTCGCGGAGACGATCCGGTCGTTTGCATGATAAGATAAAAACAGTAAAAAAACCCGGAAGGCGGTCCGCTCGGACTTCTTCCGGGATTTTGTTTTTGTCTGCCTATTCCGCGAGGACTTCTTTGAGGGTGTTCACCGCCTTCATGAGCGCCTCGTCGGGGATGTTGAGCGCGGGGAGGAGGCGGACCTTGTCCTTGGCGGTGAGGAAGAGGACGCCGCGTCCGATGCACGCCGTGACGACCTCTGCCGCGGGCTTCGTGCATTTGACGCCGATCATCAGTCCCATTCCGCTCACGCTCTCCACGCCGGGCGCGCCATTCAGGGCATCATAGACCCATTGGCTCTTGCGGCGAACGTCGGCGAGCAGATCGTCGTCGATCCGGCTGAGAACGCTCAAAGCCGCCGCGCAGGAGACGGGATTGCCGCCGAAGGTCGAGCCATGGTCGCCGTAGCCGAGGACATGCTCCAGCCTCTCTCCGAGCAAGGTCGCACCGAGGGGCAGCCCGCCCGCCAGTCCCTTTGCCGTCGAGACCGCGTCGGGAGTGAATCCGTAGTTCATGTAGGCGTAGAGCGCGCCGGTGCGTCCGTTGCCCGTCTGCACCTCGTCGATAAGGAGGAGGACGTCGTGCGCCTTCGTCCAGTCCGCAAGGGCTTTCGCGTATGCGGGATCGAGCGGGACGACGCCGCCCTCGCCCTGGATGCATTCGATCATCACGGCGGCGAGGGACGTCTTCGCGTTCGCCTCATCGAGCTGCTCGATTTTGCCCGCGTCGACCGAAACAAATCCGGGCGTCAGGGGCTGGAAGAGCTCGTGATAGTGCGCCTGACCGGTGGCGGCGAGGGTCGTGAGGGTACGCCCGTGAAAACTACCCGTCAGCGTGGCGATCGTAAAGCAGTCCGCGCCCTTGTTCTCCGCCGCCCATTTGCGTGCGGCCTTGATCATGCACTCGTTCGCCTCCGCGCCGGAGTTCGAGAAGAAGACCTTCTTCATCCCGGTGCGGGTGCAGAGCATTTCGGCCAGCTTCGCGCACGGCTCGGTGTAGTAGAGGTTCGAGGTGTGCTGGACCTTGCCGATCTGCTCGATGACGGCCCGCTGCCATTCCTCATCCGCGACGCCGAACGAGGTCACGGCGATCCCGGAGCCCATGTCGATGTATTCCCGCCCGTCCGAATCCCAGACAAGCGAGCCCTTCCCGGAGACGATCTCCACGGGAAAGCGCTTGTATGTGTTTGCGACGTAGGTCTGATCCAGTTCCCGGATGCTCATGTTTCTTCCCCTCCCCGGACCAGCGTGCCCGCGCCCTCGTCGGTGAGGAGCTCCATGAGGATGGAGTGCGGCACGCGTCCGTCCATGATGATGACTTTTTTCACGCCCCGGCGGATGGCGTCGATGCAGCATTCGACCTTCGGGATCATCCCGCCGGAGACGATGCCCTCTTTTTTCAGCGTTTCGGCTTCCGCGACGGTGATCTCGGGGATCAGGGTCGAAGGATCGTCCCGGTCTCTGAGGATCCCGGCGATGTCCGTCATCATGATGAGACGCTCCGCCCCGAGCGCGCCCGCGATGGCCGCTGCCGCCGTGTCGCCGTTGATGTTGTAGGTGTTTCCCTCTCCGTCACAGCCGAGCGTGGAGACCACGGGGATGTAACCGCGCTCGATGAGGTCCTTGAGGGGCGCGATGTTGACCGCCGTGATCTCGCCGACGTAGCCGAGCCGCTCGTCCTTCCGCTTTGCCTCGATCATCCGCCCGTCCATGCCGGACAGCCCGATCGCATGGCCGCCCTTCATTTCGAGAAGGTTGACAAGCGTCTTGTTGATCTTCCCGGCCAGAACCATCTGCACGATGTCCACGGTCTCCCGGTCGGTCACGCGTAGGCCGTCGACGAATTCCGGCTTCTTGCCGAGCTTGGTCATCATTTCGCTGACATCCGGACCGCCGCCGTGCACGAGGACCACCCGGACCCCGACGAGGCGCAAGAGGACCAGGTCCTCCATGACCTGCTCCTTCAAGGTCTCGCTCGTCATCGCGTTGCCGCCGTACTTCACCACGACGGTCTTACCGTAATACTGGCGGATATACGGCAGAGCCGCCGTCAGCACTTCCGCCCGCTTTGCGTTGGATATGGAATTCATTTCTGCTCCTTATGTCCGGTAATCGCCGTTGATCTTCACGTAGTCGTAGGTCAGGTCGCAGCCCCATGCCGTGGCGGATTCTTCGCCCATGTGCATGTCGGAGACGAAGCGCACCTTGTCCTCGGAGAGGATGCGGAGCGCGAGCTCCTCATCGAAGGAGAGGACCGCGCCGCCCCGGCAGAAGACGACCTCGCCGCTCTCGCCGCTCATCCGGATCTCCGTCCTGTCGGGATCGAAGGCCGGTCCCGCGTATCCCAGCGCGCAGAGGATCCGCCCGCAGTTGGCGTCCTTGCCGAACACCATCGCCTTGACCAAACTGGAGGAGACGACGGACCGCGCCAGCACCCGGGCGTTTTCCTTCGTGTCCATGCCGATCACGGTGGATTCGATAAGGTGCGTGGCTCCCTCGCCGTCGGCCGCCATCTTCATGGCAAGCTCCCGGCAGACGCCCTCCAGCGCCTCGGCGAACAGGCGGCAGCTCTCGTCCTCCTCCGTGATCGGCCGGTTGCCCGCCATCCCGTTTGCCAGGACGAGAAGGGTGTCGTTGGTGGAGGTGTCCCCGTCGACCGAGATCATGTTGAAGGTGTCCGCAACGATGCCGCTGACGAGCTTCTGCAAGAGCGCCCCGTCGATGGCGCAGTCGGTGGTGAGGTAAGCGAGCATGGTGCACATGTTGGGGTGGATCATGCCGGAGCCCTTGCTCATGCCGCCGATCGTCACAGGGACCGTGCCCTCTCCGTCCGCGCCCGGCAGATCGATCACCACGGCGGTCTCCTTGTTGACTGTGTCGGTCGTCATGATCGCGCAGCTCGCTTCCGTTCCCTTTTCCGCGCTGTGTCCGAGGCTGTCCGCCAGCAGCGCGACGCCCGCCTCGATCCGCTCGAGCGGGATCTGCATCCCGATGACGCCCGTGGATCCGATCAGAACTGCGCGGGCGGGGATGTTCAGTTTCTTTCCCGCGGCTTGTGCGGTCTTCTCGCAGATCGCCATGCCCTCGGCACCCGTGCCGGCGTTGGCGATCCCGGAATTGATCACCACGGCCTGCACCGGCTGCGCGCTCTTCACGATCTCCCGGTCCCACAGCACCGGCGCGGCCTTCACCACGTTGCTCGTGAAGGTTCCCGCCGCGGCGCAGGGCGCGTCCGAGAAGATCATCGCCATATCGGTGCGGTTCTGGTATTTGATCCCCGCCATGCAGGAAGCGGCGGAGAAACCTTTGGCAGCCGTCACGCCGCCGGGTATTTTACGTATCTCCATGGTCGTCCTCGATAAACTGTGTGATATTGTTTTCGTTGAGTACAAATTCGTAATAGTTGACATCCGACTGGGTCCAGCCGGTGTTTTTCCAGAAGGCGTTGCCCGCGTCGTTGCGGCGGAAGGCGATCAGGGAGACCTTGTTGATCCCCATGCTGCTCAGCTCCTGCATGCAGTAGGCCACCATCTGGGTGCCGATCCCCTGACGCCGCCAGGGCTTCGCGACGCACACGTGATAAAGCGCGCCCTGCCGCCCGTCCGATCCGCAGAGGATCGAGCCCACGATGCGGCCGTCCACCTTCGCCACCACGCTTGTGGTCGGATTGCGCCGGATAAAGCGTTCGATGTCCTCCCGGGAATCGTCCAGCGTCCGGATCCCGAAGCCGGAGATCGTCATCCAAAGCGCCCGGACTTCCTCGTAGTCCCCGATGGTCATCGGCTCAAGCGTCACTTCGTTCATCATGCCTTAAACCACCAATCCGCTTCTCTCGTCGACGCCCAGCAGAAGGTTCATGTTCTGGATCGCCGCGCCGGACGCCCCCTTGCCGAGGTTGTCGAAGCGCGCTGCCAACAGGATGCGCTCTCCATTGCCGAAAACAGCGACCTCCATGTCGTCCCGCCCGGCATACGCGGATGCGGAGAGGAATCCGCCTTCGTCCGCGCCGTCCCGGTACCGGATCAGGCCTTCGCGATAGGTCCGGCGGTAGCATGCCCGGATGTCGTCCGCACTTCCCGCAATCTGGGAAGAGACGAGCGGGACCGTGACCTCCATCCCGGCATAGTACGGCGCGACGACCGGCAGAAACACCGGCGCTGCTCTGAGCCCGCAGATCGCCTGCATCTCCGGAAGATGCTTGTGCGCCTGTCCGAGTCCGTAGGCCCGCGGCGCGTCGAGGAGGGGATCCCGGTCCGCCGCTTCGTATTCCGCGATCATCTTCTTGCCGCCGCCGGAATATCCGGTGAGGGAGAAGCAGGAGAGCGCGGCCGATTTTGGCAGGATGCCCGCCATGACCAGCGGCGCGACGAGGGCGATGAAGCCGCTCGCATGGCAGCCGGGATTGGCGATGCGCCGGGAGGAGCGGATCCGCTCGCGCTGGCCGGGGAGCTCCGGGAAGCCGTAGACCCAGCCGTCCGCCGTCCGGTGCGCCGTCGAGGTGTCGATCAGGGCGGTCGCGGGATTCTCCGTCATTCTCACCGCTTCCTCCGCCGCCGCGTCCGGGAGACAGAGGAACGCGATGTCCGCTTCGTTCAGGGCTTCGCGCCGGGCTTCGGGATCCTTGCGCCGCTCCTCGGAGAGCGTGAGGAGGCATAGATCCCGCCGTGCCGCGAGCCGCTCGTGAATGCGGAGCCCCGTTGTCCCCGCGCTGCCGTCGATGAAGATCTTTGTCACCCGAACGTCCTCCTGCGTCAGAATATTTTATCAGCGTTTTCGTATAATTATACGCGTCAATCCCCTCTCTGTCAAGGGGAAAACGGAAAAAAACGCGCGCGCGGAAAGAATTCGTGGATTTGACCACAGATCGCCTGCGGGGAGGAGGGGGAATCGTGCGGAATGCCCGCGGATCCGGAGCATCCCGCCGGGCGGATATCGGCACAAAAAAGTGTCCGGCGCTCTTGATTTATTCACAATTGTCCTGTATAATAAAAGAGATGGGCGTATGCCCGCGGAAATTCATCCGGGAGGCTATCATGAAAGCGGACGACAGAATCGAAAAATACTGTAAATACTGCGCGGCGGCCGAGACCCTCTCCGATCCCGACGCCATGCTCTGCCGGAAATTCGGCGTGGTGCGCGCATCGTTTTGCTGCCGGCGTTTCCGCTACGATCCCCTGAAACGCACGCCGGGACGCGTGAGAAAAGCCGCTCCCGCCGAAGAACTCGAATTTCCCGAAATCTGACGCATCACACGGAGGATATCCAACCTATGATACTTGCACTTGAAGAAGCAAAATACAGACTCGAAAACTTCCGCGCCGACATCAAAGAGCTCGGCAGCGCGCTCCGCATCGACGATCTGCGCACAAAGGTCAGGGACCTCGAAGCCACGACCGCCGACGCCGCGTTCTGGAACGATCAGGAGACCTCGGGCAAGACCCTGCGCGAGATCAAGCGCCTGAAGGACAAGATCCAGAAATTCGAGGCGCTCTCGAACAAGCTCGAAGACACCATCACCCTCGCCGAGCTCGCCATCGAGGAGAACGACGAATCGCTTGTGGGCGAAGTCGAAGGCGCGGAGCGGGAGATCCGGGAAGAGGAGGAGACCCAGCGCATCGAGATCCTGCTCTCCGGCGAATACGACCAGAACAACGCGATCCTCTCCTTCCATCCGGGCGCGGGCGGAACCGAGGCGCAGGACTGGGCGCAGATGCTGTACCGCATGTACACCCGCTGGGGTGAGCGTCACGGCTACAACGTCAAGTTGATCGACTGGCTCGACGGCGAAGAAGCCGGACTCAAGGCCGCGACCATCATGATCGAAGGCGAAAACGCCTACGGCTATCTGAAAAGCGAGAACGGCGTCCACCGCCTGGTGCGCGTCTCCCCGTTCGACGCCTCCGGACGCCGCCACACCTCCTTCGCCTCCGTCGAGGTCATGCCGGAATTCACCGACGACGGCTCCATCGAGATCAACGAGGCCGACCTCGAGATCACGACGCACAAATCCTCCGGCGCGGGCGGCCAGCACATCAACAAGACCGAATCCGCGGTCCGCATCGTCCACATCCCGACGGGGATCGTCGTCGGATGCCAGACCGAGCGCAGCCAGCTCCAGAACAAGGAGACCGCGCTCAAGATGCTGAAATCCAAGCTCATGGAGATCAAGCTCCGCGAAAAGCTCGACAAGATCGAGGACATCAAGGGCGTGAAGATGAACATCGAATGGGGCGCGCAGATCCGCTCCTACGTGTTCATGCCCTATACCCTTGCGAAGGACACGCGCACCGGATATGAAGACGGCAACATCCAGGCGGTCATGGACGGCGAGATCGACGGGTTCATCAACGCATACCTGAAGATGAACGCCGCGCAGGCATAAGATGCGCCGCGAAAGCGACCGGATCGCCGCGGGGGTGCTCTTCGAGGGGATGACCTCCGTGCGGGCCGTCCTCGCCGCGATGGAAGCGGGCCTCTCCGACCGGCGGATCCTGCGGCTCTATGTCGCCGAAGAACGCCGCGAAAAACGCGCGAAGGAGCTCGGATGGCTCACGCACGAGGCGGAGGCGTTCGGCTTTCCGATCGAAACGATCCCGACCGAGCAGCTCGACGAGATGACCACGGGTTCGACCCACGGCGGCGTCGCAGCGGAATGCTCGGACCGGACGATCCCCCCGCTCGACGGGGCCGATCTGCCGGCCGATGGATTTCTCGTGATGCTCGAAGGGATCGAGGATCCCTACAACTTCGGCTACGCGCTCCGCTCCCTCTATGCCTGCGGCGCGGATGCGGTCGTCCTCTCCCCGCGGAACTGGATGAGTGCTGCGGGCGTGGTATGCCGGTCCTCGGCGGGCGCGTCGGAGCGATTGCCCCTTTATGTGGCGGATCCGATAGAGGCGGCGCGGATCTGCAGGGCGCGGGGATATCGCGTCCTCGCGGCGGGGATCCGGGATTCCGTATCCTCGTTCGACTGCGACATGCGGCGGCCGCTCTGCCTCATCGTCGGCGGCGAAAAGCGCGGGATCTCCGCGTCAGCCCTCGCCGAGGCGGATGAGATCGTGCGGATCGACTACGGGCGTGCGTTCGGCGGTTCCCTGTCGGCGGCGTCCGCGGCGGCCATGCTCGGCTACGAGGTCCTGCGGCAGAACCGGGAAAATACAAGATAAGAACCGATGCGGAGACGGCTCATCCGTCTCCGGGCAAATCCATGGAATCGAATGACGGCAAAGGAGGGTTTCGGATGGAACAGAACGACATCATGCAGGCAATGCTGAAAACACAGAAAAAGACACTCTTCCACGCGCGGCTGCGGACGCTCCTTGCGATCCTCTGCGCCGCCGTGTTCATCATCGGGGGCATCCTGACCCTGCGCTCGCTCCGCACGATCCCCGACGAGCTCTCGGATGTACTCGCGGAGACGAAGCAGACGATGATCTCCACCCGCGAGGCGGTGGAACGCTCCAAAGAGGTCGACATCGACGCGGTGAACGACGCGCTGACCAAGCTCGGCGCGGAGCTCGACCGGGAAAACGGCGGCGGACTGGCAGGGGCGCTCGACAACATTTCTCGCCTCGATCCGGACGCCATCAACAACCTCCTCATCCGCATCGACGACGTGATGGTCGTCATGGACCGGCTGAGCGCCGTCCTCGAGCGGATCGGGAGCCTTTTCGGACATTAAAACTGTTTCCGGTTTAAATAAAACGATCAAAAATCGTTTGTTCCCCCTCATCCGCCCCTTCGGGGCACCTTCCCCCCCAAGGGGGAGGCAAGATTTTATATTCTTCCGTCCCGGAAGCGGTTTTTTTCCACTTTCAGTTACGTTATGTAAAGGCTTTTGGCGACTGATGAGAGGGTGCGCTCGAATTAAGTTAGCTTTTTCGTTTAAAACGAGCATGAGAGCAGGAAGCGAGAAATCAAAACTGTCGGATCTCCGGCGGTTTTTTCTTGCCCATCGGATTCTTTTTTCGTTTTTTTCCGAAAACCCCTTGACAACGAAAATCTAATGTGATAGACTATAAATGCTCTAATGCATTAGCAAAAAAACGCAGTCTGAAAGGATGGATCAAATTCATGGATACGCCGAAAGTTTTTGAAAGCGAATACCGTTTCTGCCTCATTCTCTGGGAAAACGAGCCCGTGCGCAGCGGCGTCCTCGTGAAGCTCTGCCGGGAGCGGCTGGGCTGGATGCCGACCACGACTTACACCGTCATCAAGCGGCTGTCCGAGCGCGGGGTCCTCGTCAACGAGAATTCCGTCGTGCGCTCGCTCGTCTCGAAGGAGGAGGTGCAGGCGGCGGAACTCGACGAGCTGGTCGAAAAAACCTTTGAAGGCTCTCTCCCGGCCTTCATCGCGGCATTCTCGAAGAGAAAGGATCTCTCCGACGCCGACATCGACGAAGTACAGGAGATGATCGACCGCTACCGGAAGGAGGCCCGCGGTGACTGACGTCTTCCTGCGCGTCCTCAACATGAGCATCTCCGCGGGGATCCTGGCGCTGGTCGTGCTCCTCGCGCGGTGTCTTCTCGCGAAGCGCGCGCCGAAGCGGCTGTTCCCGATTCTGTGGGGGCTGGTCGGGATCCGGCTCATGCTGCCCTTCACGGTGAAGAGCGTGATGAGCCTGCTCCCGTCGGCGGAGGTCATCCCGCCCGAGATCCTTCTGAGCGAGACGCCCGCCCTCCAAACCGGCGTCACGGTGATCGACATGACCTCCGCGTCGGCCATGTCCTCCCTCGCCCCGGCGGTCGGGGACAGCGCGAATCCGCTGCAGGTGTGGACAGCCGTCGGCGCTGCCGTCTGGATCGCCGGCGCCGCCCTCATGCTCCTCTATGCCGTCGTCAGCACATGGCGGCTGCGTCACCGGATGCGGGAGGCGGTCCTGCTCGACGGGAACGTGTACCTCTCCGACCGGACGGATTCGCCGTTCGTGCTCGGCATCGCGAAACCGCATATCTATGTCCCCTTTACGATCCGGGACCGGGACCTTCCCTTCGTCCTCGCGCATGAACGCGCGCACATCGCGCGGCACGATCACTGGATCAAGCCCGCGGCGTTCCTGCTCCTCTCGGTTTACTGGTTCAACCCGGTCCTCTGGATCGCCTACATCCTCCTCTGCCGCGACGTGGAGATGGCCTGCGACGAGCGCGTCGTAAAGGACTACACCCCCGCCGAGCGCGCGGATTATTCCGAAGCCCTTCTCCTGTGCAGCGTGACCCGTCGTGCGATCGCGGCCTGTCCCGTCGCGTTCGGCGAGGTCGGGGTGAAAAAGCGCATCCGCACCGTCCTGCACTACCGCCGTCCCGCCTTCTGGGTGAGCATCGCGTCGGTCCTCGTCGTTGCGGTCCTCGCGGTGTGCTTCCTCACCGATCCCGTGAACGCGGCGATCCGCAATCCCGCCGTCGGGGATTATGAACCGGGCGCGGAGGGCATCGTCGGTTCGGTCGATACGGCGGCGTTTACCGAGATCTCCCCGGACTTCGCGATCGGCGCGGACCGGTACGGCGTCGCGGTCTTCCAAAACCCACGCCGCGCATGGGAGACCTTCCAGAAGCTCTACGCCGACGATCTCGAAGCGCTCGAGGAACTCTGCGGCCTGGAGCCGCTCTCGGCAAAGAACCGGGACATGTATCTCGTCCTCGCCGCCCAGACCGAAGGCCAGGATGAGGAGACGACCGAATGGTACCGCTTTGTTTCGAAGTTCCTTGACATTTACGAAAACAGCTTCGATAATCACAGCGGCATCAAAAACACCGCGGGAACGACGAGCGAAGTCGTCATGCCGTCGGACAACATCCCGCACGAGGTCTGGGTGCTCGCGGTGAAAAAAGCCGCAGACCGCGGCGTGAAGATCACGAAGGACAGCGCGCTCGTGCTCTATTACGGCGGAGATACGCACTACGTCTTTCCGACCGGCGCGGGGAATCAGCCCGTCGTCGTTCTCGCATCGGAGGCGGGCATCACCGGCTACAACTCCACGTCCATTGCCCTCCGAAACGCAAAGATCAACATGCCCTCGCTCGACGATGAATACTTCATCCTCTCCTCGGCAACGAATCAGGTACAATCTGACTGCATCGACCGGATCGACCGGGCTGTCCCCGGTGTTCCGTTACAGCTGATCCCCACGGAGATCGATTCCATCGAGGAAGTCTGCCGGATCGATCCGGAACCCAACTTCATCGGCGTCGGCTATTGTATCCGGTACCGCATCGCGCTGCCGGAACCGTATGCGGATATCCTGCCGAAGGGCTGCAGCCTCCTGGAAGACGGCACTTATGAAGCGCCGCCGCTCTACGGAATGACGCTCTCTTACTCGCTCGGAGACGGTTATACGCGCGCGCGTTTCGAGAGCGTTCCGTACGAAAAGATGCCGGACGGCTCTGTCGCAGACGTTTCGCTCTCGCTGCTGACCCGTTTCTGGGAAGAAAGCGTCGAAGAAATGCGTCTGGCCGCGCAGGAGGCGGCGGAAAAACAGAGGACTGCGCAGGAGGATGCCTTCCTCCGTCTCGGAACGAGCATCCCCGTCGACTTCGCGGACGGCTGCGATCCGGACACGCGGCACCGGCAGATCCTCACGCAGTATCTCACCGCGAAGGGGAACTGCATAAAAGGCGAATGGATGACGGAGCGGGGCATGCTGGACTTCCAGCCGGTTCGGGCAAAGGTGAGCGAGCTGACCCTCTGCGGCCTCCGCGAGAAGGTAACGGTCCGCGACGGTCAGGATTTCTACTGGTTTGAAGTCGCCCTCCTGCGTGCGGACTACCGCATGATCCTCCGGAATCCGGAAAACGCGGCCGACATCTCCGGCGTCGGTATGAAGGCCGACGGGGACACGCTGGCACCGGATAACGGTCCGATCCTCATCATCGTGATCTCCGAGCTCGACAAGAAAGGAGATTACACCGTCCGGTATACCTTTGAGGAGTACCGGCAGTACCGTGAGG
>JAFZPN010000102.1 GCA_017550315.1 Clostridia bacterium | reverse complement strand
TGAGGATCGATGACTTTCTTTTTCTTCTTTGCCATGGTGGTGTTCTCCTTATGATATAATATTTGCATGGATTAACAATATCAGACGCGGATGCTTACTGGTTTCCGTGAATAGACGCGCGTTCTTTTTCGCGCTTTTTCTTCCCCGTGATAAACCCGAAGAGCGCCGCCGGAAGGGTAACAACGTTCATGCATACGATCACCAGCGCGAGAAGACCGGCGTGTCCTGTTCGTATTGCCTCGCTTGTGGTGGTTCCGTCTTCCCCAAGGATCGCCATGCAGGCATAAATCGCGTTGATGGTGGAGAAGGTTCGACCGCCCGTAAGGAGCATGATACCGACATAAATCACTTCAGCCACGGCATAGGCTGCAAAATCTTGCATGGGATCATAACCCGCGAACTGTTCGTGCGCCTCCCCGCGCATACGACACAGGAAGAACGCGGCGGCAATACAGGCAATGACTGTCACGATCGCACACGCGGCGTACCGTCCCGTGTCACTGTGAATAAACAGCGGAAACAAGCTATATCCGGCGAAACTGATGAGGAAACCGGCAAACTGTCCGACATAAATCGGAATGAATGACCAAGCTACATTCGCAAGGAATTTTTTGATTGTCACGTGCTATGACCTCCTTATTTTTTACGCCGTTTTTTCATCCGTCGGCTCCGGAAGCGCCGGATCCTCACCCGCCTTGTCCTTCCCGAGGTATTCGGGCAGCTTCATGCCGGCCATGTCGAACATCTCATTGAGCGGCGGGATGGACTTATACAGCCCGGAGATGAAGTCGGCGGTCGTGTTCTTGCCGTCGCCGCCCTTCGCGCCGGAATCCCAGACCGTGATCTTGTCGATCTGGAGGTTCTTGATCGCCTCGACCTGGATGCGGGTGATCTCTTCGAGCTTGTCGGCAACCATCAGCCGGATCGCGGCGTTGGGATCGCCGCCCGCGGACTTCACGAGCTCCGCGAAGCCTTCCGCCTGCTTCATGAGGATCGCCTTCGCGCCGTCCGCTTCCGCCTGCATCTTCATGAGCGTGGCGTCCGCTTCGCCTTTCGCGCGGCGGCGGATCTTTTCGGCTTCCGCCTCGGCTTCGAGTTCGAGCTTCTTCTTGTCGATCTCGGTGCGCACGATGACGTCCGCCTCGAGCTTGGCCTGTTCATACTGGCGTCTCGCCTCTTCCGCGGACTTCTGGGCGTCGAAGGATTCCTCCTGCGCGCGCGCCTTCGCGATGTTCTCGGCGGCCGTTGCGCGCTTCGTGGCTTCCGCTTCGCGCTCTCTTCTCGTCGCGTCGGAGTCGGCGACTCTCGCCTTCGCTTCGTTTTCACCGGAAATCGCTTCGGAGTCGGACTTCGAGACGGAGACTCTCTTGTCTCTGTCCGCTTCCGCCGCGCCGATCGCACCCGCGCGCTCCGCCTCCGCGACGGAGATCTTCGCGTCGTTGATCGCCTTGGCCGCCGCTTCCTTACCGAGGGCGACGATATAGCCGGATTCGTCGGTGATGTCGGTCACGTTGACGTTGATGAGGCGCAGACCGATCTTTTTCAGTTCGGTCTCGACGTTCGAGGACACGGCCTCGAGGAACTTGTCGCGGTCGGAGTTGATTTCCTCGATGTCCATTGTCGCGATGATCAGACGCATCTGACCGAAGATGATGTCCTCGGCGATCTGCTTGATCTCGTCGATCTTCATGCCGAGGAGGCGCTCCGCCGCGTTCTGCATGACGCCCGTCTCGGTCGAGATGCCGACGGTGAAGCGGGAGGGGACGTCGACGCGGATGTTCTGCTTGGAGAGCGCGTTTCTGAGGTCGACCTGGATCGACATGGGCGTCAGATCGAGGTACTCGTACGCCTGCACGACGGGCCAGATAAAGGACGCGCCGCCGTGAATGCACTTCGCGGATCTCTGCTGGCCGTCCTGCGTCTGCCCGACCTTACCGTAGATCACAAGGATCTTGTCAGAGGGGCATTTGCGGTAGCGGGAGAGGATGACGATGATCGTGGTCAGGACGATGAGCACGATGACCGCGGTCAGCATGACGACGGAGGGGTTCATCGAACCGACGGAGAGCAAGAGTTTCATTTTGAGCTCCTTTCCATATTATAGCATAGTTTTGTGGATTGTGCACGGTTTTTCGGAAATTTTACGCAAAATTTGTGCGGATTTCAGCCCGGCAATGCCCATTTCCTGAAATCGCGGCTGTGCTGCCAGACGAGCTGGAGAAAAATGAGGGCGACGGTGACGAGGTAGGCGAGGATGATCCGCAAAACCGGCACCGGAATGATCCCTTCGAGGGCAAACGGGACGAGGAGGAACGCGGAGACCGGGTTCTGCCCGGCGATCAGGAGCGCGCCTTCGCTGAGGACCGCGAGGATCCCGAAGAGCAAGAGGATCGCGCGGCCTTCGGAGCCCTTCAGCGTTTCAAAAAAGTCCTCCTTCCACGAAAAGCTGTCCTTGCGGATGACGGAGAATTCGTCGCTGGTCCGGCGCACATAGACGATCCAGAAGGCGATCTGGAAGATCACGATCAGGGAGAGATAGAGCGGCGTGGGATCGATGTCGTCCGGGTTCTGCCCGTCATAGAAGACCGCTCTCAGGATGACATTGGAAAACAGGTAGATGATAAAACCGACGATGACGGAGACCAGGGTCCGGGGGACGAGGGTTTTCATGACCTCGCCGAGGGATTTCTTTTTCATATCGGTTCCTTTCCTGCCGAAGCATGGTTGTTCAGATGGTGAAGTTCTATTTCCCGGTCAACTCCGCGCGTTCGGCGATGCGCTTCTTCGCGCCGGAGATATATCCGAGAATGCAGAAGATGAGTCCGATGGCGGAGAACAGGAGATACAAAAGCAAAACCGCAGTTTTATGTGCCGACCAAGCATCGATAACCGTCTCGCTGTTCAGAAAGTTAATGAAATACTTGACATGAAGAGATCCGGGCAGTTTCAGCCGGAAGACGATATTCAAAAGGATATTGCCCACCTGTGCGAGGATCATCACGGGAAGTTCCTCCCCGATGCGAACTATATTGTCACGGGAATACTTGTTCCCTGCCACACGAAAGAGGACGAACAGCGCGGCACAAGCAGCAAGCTCCATTGTCAGACTGAACAGCAGAGACCTGACCGCTTCGTTTGCGGTGATAAACTTGACGGGGATGTTCAGTATAACCATCACAAGCAGACCGAGATAAGACGCGGCGACAACATAGATGAAGTAGATCGGTAAATGTTCGAGAATCTTTTTCATCACAGAATTCCTTTCTTATCTGAAAATCCGTATTCTTCATTCGCTCTCCAGCGGCTCGACGATCACCAGCCCCGTCGGGTCGGTCGCGACGATCTTCACGCTCTCCCCCGTCGCGAGCTTGCGGTCCGCACGGGTCTTCGCGTCGATCTCGATGAACCGCTCCTGGATCGTCAGATTGATCTTGCCGGAGCCCTTCATCGAAGCCGGGATCGGGATGTACACCGTCCCCACCTTGCCGATCGCGTAGCCGATGTCGAGATTGCCGTTCTGCTGCAGTTTCATCGCGAGCTTCATGACGAACGCGATCGCCACCATCGCGAGGAAGCCGAACGCCGCCGCGAGGAGCACGGTGACCGCCAGCGGGATCCCCGCCTCGTGCATGACCAGCCCGCTCCATCCGGCGACTGCCGCCATCGACATGATCCCGCGCAGGGAGAAGAGCGCGAGTCCGCCGTCGCCGTCGCCTTCAAAGCCGGGCGTATCCGGGATGCCGTCGCCGTCGATATCGATGCCGTCCGCCGCGCCGCCCAGTCCGAAGAGCAGAAGAATCGTCTGCACCACCAATACGAGCGTCGACGGGATCGCGATGAGGGCGAAGATCTGCCCTACCGTGTCCATGGAATTCCACCAGTTAATCATCCGTTATCTCTCCTTTCCTGTTTTTCCCGTGCCGCGCCGTCTGACGGTCCGGAGGCGCGCCGAGCGCATCGAGCATGGCGTCCGCCCGCGCCTTCACGTATGCGGAGCAGCAGGCCGACACCATGATGGACAAGGTCGTCGTGAGCCGCCGTTTCGCGCCGCCGACGGGTTCTTCGTAGTCCGCGAGGACCTCCTCGATCACCTTGTCCAGCGTCCCGATGGCCGGATCGCCGTCCGCGACGAGCGCGCCGAAGCAGCGGCAGACATAGTCATAGAGGTCGACCTCCGAGATGACCGTGTCGCCGGGCTCGGTGCCGTTCAGATAGCGGAGCAGATAGAGGATGCGGGAGATCTGGAGCGTCTCGCGCAGCATGTTGATGATGAGGAAGCGCGCGAGGTGCTCGCGGGAATAATACTTTTTGTTCGGATTCGGGACCCACTTCCGCTTGACCCAGTTCTGAAGCGCCATCGCGTCCAGTCCCGTGATCTCGCGGAGGTGGCTCAGCATGATGTGGTCGGAGACGTAGAATACTTTTTTGAAAAACGCGTGCCCGCCCTCCTTTGCGATGTCCCCGACCGCAAAGACGGTGCCGGGCAGGCAGAGCTTCTCTCTATGCAAACGACACACCTCCTTCTGTTGTTTGAGAATATTATATCACACGTTCGCGTGACTGTCAAGAGCCCCGGAGAGAATTTTCGCGGGGACATGGGAAAGAGCCCCCGCAGCAGGCGAAGGCTCTCAGATGACAGGGGATCGGAAAGGTATCGCAGGGATCAGCCGAACACGTAGTTGACACTGAGCGCCGTGATCTCGCCGCCGTCCACGGTGACGTTCACGATGCCGCTCAGGACGCGGTCGGCGAAGTAGCGGGAAATACCGCCGCTCGATTCATAGGGTTCGCCGAAGGCGGCGTCCGCGGCGGATGCGTCCGAGCCGATCATGACGGACGTCCCGTTCTCCGTCATCGCAACGGCGTCGGAGAGGAAGGTGATCTCGGTGATGCGGTCGCGTCCGGCGGCGTCGGGCTGGGTGGTGAGCGTGAGACGGCCGGAGTAGGTGTAGACGCGGTCGGTGCCGGTGTGGATGCAGCTCGGGGCTTCCATGACGTCGGAAGGTTCGCCGAGGGCAGCGAGAGTATCGTCCGCGACCGCACCCAGCGTGATCGAGACGCCGTTGTCGAGCTTCACGGTATAGCCGTTCGCGAATTCGGCGTCGGCTTCGGCAAGCGCGGCGTCGGTGACTGTCGAGCCGGGATCGTTGGGCTTCTCTTCCGTGCAGGCGGCGAGGAGGCAGAGGGCGAGGAGGAGGGCGGCGAGGGTGAGGATCCTTGTTTTCATGGGGTTCTCCTTTGTTTCTGTATGGATATTTACGGCGTCGCGGGATAGAGGCTTGCGTCAAAGTTATAGTATCCGGCGACCTGATAGGTGGAGTAATCGATGACCTCCGCGTCGGTCAGGAGGAACGAATAGAGATCGAATCCGGCATAGTGCGGGCAGGTGTCGAAGTGATACCAGTTCCCGCCGACCTTGACGAGGTTCCAGTAGTGGGGATGATTCGGATCGTTGCGGGAGATCATGATGTTCTCGATGCCCGCGCGGGTGAGGAGCACCGAAGACATGGCGTAATAGATGTAGCAGTTGCCGGCGTAGGTGGTGAAGGCGGAATAGGCGGCGCGCCAGTACTGGCCCATGAGGTACGAGGTCGACGTGGAGTAGCGGACGCTCTGCGAGACGTAGTCGTAGATGGCCTTGGCTTTCTCCCGCTCGGTCCCGCCCCAGGGGAGGATCTGCGCGAGCACGGCGTCTGCGTAGGCGCGCACGGTCTCCTCGTCGTAGTCCGCGACGGTGACGTACACCGTGACGGAGGCGGCGTTCCCGCTCGCGTCGACGGCGGAATAGATGAGCGGATAGGTGCCGAGCGCGTTGAGATTGACGGCGGAGGGATCGACATAGACGTCCACCGCTCCGTCGCGCGCGTCCTCGGCCCAGACGTTCTTGCGGAAGGACGCGGCGGTGCCGAGCAGGACCTTCTGATCCGCGGGGCCGTAGATCACGGGCGGATCGTGGTCGGCGATGACGGTGAGGATGGCGTCCGCACGGCTCTCGTTGCCGTATTCATCCCGGGCGACGAGGGTCACGGTCCGGTTCCCTTCCGCGGAGGTGTCGGGCGCCTGCGCAAAGGTCACCGTTACCGCGGCGCGGTCGGCGGCGGAGGCGGTGAAATCCCAAGGATCGGGGGACTCGCCGACATAGACGGTACAGGTCTTGGTCGTGAGAACCGGCGGCGTGGTGTCTTCGACGGTCAGCTTCACCTGCATGGAAGAATGCGCGCCGGTAAGCGTCAGATCATAACTGCCGGGTTTGCGGTCCGTGAGGTCCGCCGCGTCCTCGATCACGGGGAGCTTATCCCCGCCGTGCTTCTCGAAGAGGATCGCTTCGAGTTCGGATAAGGTCGTCCCGCTCTCGACGGTCACCTCTCCGGGGATGTCCCAGATCATGAGGATCGGCGTGACGGTCCGCTTGTTGCCGACGCCGTCTTCGAGGAGCACTTCGAGGCGCTGTTCGCCGACGGCCGTGAAATCGGGTTCCGCCGTATAGACCGCGGTCGCGCCGGAATAGTCGTGGATATCGGTCACGAAATCGTCGAGCTTCGCTTCCTCTCCGAGGAGGAGGTCGAAGTCATGGACGACGGCGTCGGGGGGGACCGTGTCCTCGGTCTCGACGGTCAGGGTGAAGGTGGAATATACCCCGGAGAGGGTCAGCTCGTGCAGGCCCGTCTCGGCGAGGGAGGAGTTGAGGCCCTTCACGATCTTCACCGGATCGGTCGGGAGCTCGGACGCGAGGACCATCTCGACGATTTCCTCGGGCGTCGTGCCGTATTCGATCATCTGCCATGACCGGAAGTCCCAGCGCATGACCGGGACGTCGAGTTCGGTGCGGTTCCCCGCTTCGTCTTCGAGCAGGATCCCGACCGTGCCTTCGCCGAGGGTATCGAAGTCGGGTTCGCCGTGGTAGCTGACAGTCACGGGGGAGGCGTCCGCGATGTCCTTCGCGAAGAGGGAGGCATCGGGACGGTCCCCGGCGAGGATGTCATGCGGATCGGGCTTCGCATCGGGCGGCGTTGTGTCCGCCACGGTGACGGAGAGGAAGTATCGGACCTCGCCGTCGTCGCCTCGCACGGGATAGGTCCCGGGGGTGTCCGCGTCGACGTCCGAGACGTCCCATGTGCCGTCGGCGACGGTGTTCCGGAGCGTTTTCTTCAGGCTGGTCAGCATCGCGCCGCGTTCGTGAAAATAAGTCTCGGCGGTCATTGTCAGGGGAGCCGCGGCTTCGGTCACGTTGCCGCCCTCGTCCGTCGCGAGGATGGACACGGATGCGTCGGTGTCGGAGGGAGCGGAGGCGAAGGTGAAGGTCACCGCGGTCTGGTCGGTCCAATCCCGGACATAGTCTGCCGGATCGTCCGGGAGCTCGCCGGGGGAGACGACGACGGGGGAGGTCTCGAATCGGGGCGCGATGCGGTCCTCGACGGTCACGGTCACGATCTTGCGCAAAAAGCCGAACGCGGTGACGCCGCCCTGCCGCTCGCCGATCGTGGAGGTGTCGATCTCGCCGACAGGCGGATCCGCCTTGCAGAAGCGGCCGTAGAAATCGTCGTGCAGGACGGGATAGTCGACCGTTTCCCCGATGGCCGCCGATACGGGTTCGATCCGCGAGAATACGCCGCGCGCGAGGATGGCTGCGGTGACGGCTGCCGCGGCGAAGAGGACGAGCAGAACGGAGGCGAGCACGATGGGGACTTTATGGACCTTTTCGGGGAGATTCCGATGCGCGCGCAGGACGGCTTCGGCCTCTTCCTCGCCGAGGAGCTCCATCTCGTCCTCCGGGGATTCATCTTCCGGTTCCCAGATCTCCGACGGCTCCGGGGTCAATTCCAAATCGTCGAAGAAGGATTCGGCGATATCGGATTTATCTGTCATGCGAACTTGAATCCTTTCGATCAGGAGAATGGGGAATTAAGATCACGGGGATGGATTTGTTGTTCAGGGATTGACGGGGACGTTCTCTCCGTTGGAATACACCGATCCGGAGAGCGACTGGCGGCACACGAATCCGTCGCCGACCGCGAAGTCCATGACGTCTCGCCACTCCGCGACGCTGCCGTTCGAGCCTTCCGCAGGCCTGCCGCACATCCGGAACGTGCCGTCCTTCAGACGCGCGATCACGGAAGTCTGCCGGGCGCGGATCTCGGTGACGCCGGAGAGAGTCTCGGCCTCGGCCAGTCCCATGCTCCGGTCCCCGGCCACGGCGAGGGTGCCGTCCCGGAAGAGGATCACGAGGGACTGCGAACATGCGCGTATATCGACGGCGTTGCGGTAGACGTCCGTATCGCACTGACCGGCGGCGTTCGATCCGCAGGCCACGACCGTGCCGTCCCGGCGCAGTCCTGCCGTGAACCGGCGTCCGGCTGCCACGGCGACGATGTCGGTCCAGCTCCCGGTGTCCGCCTGTCCGTAGGTGTTGTCGCCGAGGACCGTCACGGTGCCGTCGGCGCGGAGATAGGCCGTGTGGCGCTCGCCGGAGGACATCGCGACGATATTCGAGAGCCTCGTCGACGCCGCGATGAAATCCGCCTCAAAGGAAGCGGGAGCGGTCAGCGAATTCCCCGCTGAGCGGTTGGCATAGACGCGGACGGAGCCGTCGGAGAGCAGGATGCTCGTGACGTACTCGCCCGCGGAGACGGAGACGGCGTTCGTAACCGAGAGGACCGCGCCGCCCTCGACCCAGCTCACCTTGCCGTTCTGCACGGAGACGATCATATCGGCGGCGGAGACGGTCTCAGCGTGATAGAGGCGCATCTGGGACGGCGTCTGGAGGAAATAGGCCTCGTCCAGAGCTTCCCGGACGACTGCCGGATCGCTCACAAGGTCCGCAGTGTCGTATCCGTAGGCCGCGGCGAGCCGGAAGGCTTCGGGATAGTTTCCGGCTTCGAGAATCTCGTCGTATTTCTTGCGGTGATACTCCGCGAGGAAACCATCGCGCTCCGGGATGTCCTCATGGGTATCGAGGTAGGCGAGGATGTAGTCCGTGTCCTTCGTCGCGAGAACGGCGGAAAACTCCTCCTGGCGGAACAGGGCTTCCCATTCAGCGCGCAGGCTCTCGTCCGCGATCTTTGCGGAAGCGGCCTTCGCGTGCGCCTTCTCTCCCCGGTTCCAGTACCAGAGCGCGAGGTCGTGCGCCACGAGATCCGAGACCTCGCCGTCCTCCGCTTTCAGGGCGACCGACGCAGCCTCTTCGTTCCATCCGTCGCCTTCCCCGTCCGTAATGTGCGCGGCGGCGGAACGGGCCACGAGACCGGCGTAATCTTCGCTGAGGGAGGCGGCGTAGGCGTAGGCGTCGCGGTAATTTCCGCGCTCAAGCGAGGTTTCGAGGGCCTTCATGGCTACCTTGTTCGTGAGGGAGACGAAGGGCGCGTTCTTCGAGATGGCGTAGGCCTCGTTCAGGCGGTCCTCCTCGCAGAGGCGGTCGACGGTATCCGTCACTTCGTCGCGGTACATGCGGAAGAAGTAGTTGTTCGCCAGATACCTCTCGACGTAGTCTTCCGCGAGATCCTGACGTCCGGCGACCACCAAAGCGTCCGCCTCGGGCATCAGGTAGTTGTACATGATGTAATGGAAGCCGAAGAACACGGCGAAGACGAGCAGACAGGCCACCAAAAGACCCGCGAGGACCGCCGCCAGGGCGATCAGAGTATGCGCGAGCCGGCTGACGGGCTTCTTGGCCTTTTTCTCTTTCTTCTCCGTTTTTCCTGTTGCCGGCGTCTCTTCGGACTTCGGACCCGGGAGACTCTCCCCGGCGTAGGAATAGCGCAGGGCGCGTTCGTTCTCGGTGTCCACGAGGAAATCGTCGTCCCCGTAGACATACACGGTGCCGTCCTCGCCGACCGTTTCGGTCACGCGGACACGGAATCCGCTTGCAAGCACGGTATGCGTGTCGTTGATCCGGCAGACGATGAAATTGCTGCGGTTGATGTCGCCGTCCTCGTAGCGGATCTCACCGGAGGCCTGCCGGTGCTCGCCCGTCTCGGGATCGAGCCAGATGTATTCATACACGACGGTGAAGGAGGAAAGCGGGATCTTCAGATTCCGCGCCACGAGGAACGCGTAGTCCGTCCCCGCGCGATCCGCCGCCTTCGTCACCTGCAGCCGGAGCACGAAGGCCGGGGCATTCCGCTTCTTTTCGGGCGTAAGCTGGGGGACGGGATAGTCGATCATTTTATCGCAGGTCACAAAAGTGCGCATCCGGTTCCCTCCCCTCAGTTTTCAAAGACCGCCAGCGGGATGTCATCGATGGGATGATCCGTCGGCAGATAGTAGAGCGTGTTGACGTCCTGGAAATGCCACCACTCGGACTGGATGTAGGTGAAGCCGCATTCGAGCATGACGCCGAGCATGTAGTCCATATTCGCGCGGGCCGTCGCCGTCATCGTGGTGCTGCGCCGGTCGCTCGCCTCGGTGAAGGTGTGCATCGGCGTCGGCATTTCGAGAAGGTGCCCGTTCGCGTCGATCAGCGAGATGTCCACCGCCGTGCCGCGGTCGTGGATGCCGCCCATGCCGATCGAGGGATCGGCGACCCATTTGTGCACGCGGATGACGTCGAACCAACGCTGCTGGACGCTGGTCGGACGGTAGGCGTCGTAGATGATGATGGTATAGCCGTCCTGACGGAACCGCTCCGCCGCCGCCCGCATCATGGGCAATAGATCATACTGGAGGAGGCAGAGATTCCGATGATAGAACGGCTCGCCGATCGAGGTGCCGTCGGTCGAGAGCTTCATGCTGATGACGAAGTCCACGCCGTCGAGATCGAGCGAGGCGAAGTCGTCGTCATAGCTTTCGACGGTGTTGAAGTACTGGCGGATGTCGACGAGGTGGGAATAGGCCTGCACGTAGGTCTCCTGATTGGTCTTCGCCATGCCGTATTCGATCGGGAGAGTCGCGTAGACGCCGCAGTCGCTGTCGACCGCGTGCAGGAATCCGTCCTTCGCGTAGCCGAGGGAATTCCCGCTCTCCGAGAAGACCTCGGCCCATTCGTCCTCCTCGCGCTCGCGCAGTTCGATGACGGTGCCGGAGGAGAGCGTGTCCCGGACGGCGGAGGAGGCGTCGGGGGAGGCATAGAGCGTCATGGAATCATAGACCCGCATGAGGAAGCCGCCCGCCCGCGGTCCCGCGATATTCGGCTCGGGGACGGATTCGGGCACGGGCTCGGGCTGCCAGAGTATCTCGGCATCCTCGTCCGCTTCGATATCCGCGACGCGCGCGAAGGTGATGCCCATTTCCTTTGCCGGATCGTACTGCTCAAAGACGCGGTTTTCGGCAAAGTACCAGCTTTCCGTGTGGAAATTCACCTTGTCGCTCAGGCGCAGGGCGTTCATCACGGATTCAGCGGCCTGCGTCACGACCTCGCCGGGATCGCGGGCGCACGAAGAGAAGGCCAGGACGAGTCCCGCCAGAAGAAAGCAGATCGGTTTGTGGAAAAACTTCTTTTTCATGCTGTCATCCTTTTGTCATCCGGAGATCCGCGCGTCCGATCCGATCAGATTGCGCAGATTCCGCTCGGCGATCTCCACGACCACCAGATCCGTGCCGACCGTCTCTCCCGTCTCCGGATCCTCGAGCAGATCGATGCGGAACGGGAGAGCGCGATGGAAGCGTGCAGACCCGCTGCAGGAGGCGAAGTACGGAATCAGCGCGCTCCCGAAGGAATCGCGGAAGACGAGCGATGAGAAGATGCCGAGAACCTTGTCGGACTTATATTGTGTGAGGATATCCAGATTCATGAGGCTGGATCCTCCCGAGACGTAACGGAAGCGGTTCCCGATGTTCAGAACGTATTCGTCGTCGTAGCGTGGCGTCTTCGGATAGAGGAGAGAGTCGAGGTCGCCGCGAAAATCGTGCGTCACGTCCGTGAGAGGTGCGTCGAAAATTCCGAGCGGGATCCCGGCGGCGTCGAGAACGGCCTTTGCCGCGATCCGCGCGCCTTCGTTGTTCCAGTGCGTGTCGCGTTTATGGTAGACGAGGCGCTCGTCCTTCGCTTCGATGAGCAGGGGCCGCACGTCGGCATAGTTTACTCCGCGCTCGTCGAGCAGGGGCAACAGGCGCGAGAGATTCGAGGAATCGGGGTCGGCGGCCTGCTGCGGGAGGGCGGGCATTTTTTCGGGGTAGATCGTGTTCTTGTTCGGCGCACAGAGGAAGACAAACGCCGCGCCGTGCTCTTCGGCATAATCCGAGAGATTTTTCAGGGCGTCCGCGGCGGCACTCAGTTCCTCTTCGGTCATGGGATCGGAGCCTGTGTAATCCGCGAGGGTCTCGCGGAAGAAGAGGAAGCCGTCCCGCCCGACGAGCACCTGATCGTTTCCGGTGCGGAAGACCTTCTCTTTCAAAACGGAGAAGGCGTCGACGAGGACGTCGCGGTAGGCGAAATGCTTCGAGAACCATCCCTCGAAGTCGTCGCGCCAGGTGGCCGAGATCTTTCCGTCGCTGACGAGCTTCGGCACATCACCGCTGTCCGCCGCATCCGCCGCGCCCGGGAGGAGCATCCCGAGGGAGAAGAAGACGCAGAGGAAGAAGAAGGCGGCGATAAAGAGGATCGCAGGGAGTCGCTTTCGTTTTTCGGTCATGATGGTGTCTTAGAAAATATAGTAGATGAAGGGGTTGAACGAGGAGGAGGCGAGCGTCATCACGCAGAGGGCGAAGAGCGGCGCGCAGAGGACGTATTCAAAGCGGTCCCAGGCCTGCGCATGTCCGGACGCCGCCGCGCGCTCCCGGATCTTCGGGAGGACGGGCGCGGAGAGGATCAGGCCGGTGAGCATCACCACGACGGCATAGGGCGTGAGGAGCGCGCCGAGATCGGAGAAGCCCGCGCGGGGGGCAAACATCGCGCCGAGGTAGGAGAACCCCGCTGAGAGGGACGGCGCGCGGAACATCACAAATCCGACGGCGACGCAGAGGAGCGTGTAGAGCCGCAGGAGCGGGCGGAATGCCTTTTTCTCTTCCAGCCGGCCGAGGTTTGTCACACGCTCGAACATCATCAGCGTCCCGTGCCAGAGGCCCCATAGGATATAGGTGAAGTTCGCGCCGTGCCAGAAGCCCGTCAGGAAGAAGACGATGTAGCGGTTGAGCACCGTGCGCGCGTCCCCTTTGCGGTTGCCGCCGAGGGGAAAGTATACGTAGGTGCGGAACCACGAGGTGAGCGAGATGTGCCAGCGCTTCCAGAAGTCGCGGATGCTCACGGCGGAATAGGGATAGCGGAAGTTTTCGCCGATCCGGAATCCGAAGAGCGAAGCGAGGCCCACAGCCATGTCGGAGTAGCCGGAGAAGTCAAAATAGATCTGGATGCAGTAGCTGATAGCTCCGGCCCATGCGAGCGCGCCGGTGAGGTCGGACGATCCGAACGCGGCGTCCGCAAATACAGCGGCAGTGTTCGAGATGAGGAGCTTTTTCGAGAGGCCGAAGAGGAAGCGCTTGATCCCGCGGGCCGTTCCCTCCACGGTGACGGTGCGGCAGGTGAGCTGTTCGCGGATCTCGTTGTAGGTGACGATCGGCCCGGCGATGAGCTGCGGGAAGAAAGAGATATAGAGCAGGAGGTTGAAGCAGTTCTTCTGCGCATCCGCCGTCCCCTTCGAGACATCGAGAACGTAGGAAAGGATCTGGAAGGTATAGAACGAGATGCCGATCGGCATGGTGAAACCGGGGACCGGCAGAGACAGCGGCGTATGGGCATTCGCAAGCGTCACGAGCCACGGGACGTACTTGAAAAAGCCGAGGATCCCGAGGTTGACGATGACCGCGAACACGGTGAATGTGCGTCTTGCACCATCCCTTCCCTTTTGCGCGGCGGAGGCGATGAGGAGGGCGGCGGCGTAATTGAAGAGGACCGAGCCGAGCATCAGGAGGATGTAGATCGGTTCGCCGTAGGCGTAAAAGAGGAGGCTCGCGATCCCGAGCAGGATATTGCGCGCGCGGAGATACTTCGCGGGGATCAGCGTGTGCAGGATCCAGACGGCGGGCAGGAACAGAAAGAGAAAGACGGCGGATGAAAAAACCATGTCGTATCCGAAGGGCGTGCGCCCGTTTGACTGATTCTCAGAACTTCGGGTGTCGAGATAAAAACCCATTATATTATAATCATTTGCCTGTCATTTTGCAAGAGATTCGGATGAAGTTTTGAAAAAAACGCATCCCTTGACAAGCGGGAGGATTTGAGATATAATATCCCCGGAAACCGACGATGACGGTCGGTTTTTACGCAATCACGGACAATCGGAGGCCCTTATGGATCCCAAGACCCTGGTCGATACGCTCGCCGCGGAACACACGCTCCCGGACGACGCTTTTCTCGCGCTTCTCGAAACCGATGAAGCGGATGCTCTTCTCTTCGCAGAGGCGGATCGGGTGCGGCGCGCGGTGTACGGGACCGACGTCTACCTCCGCGGGCTCATCGAATTCACGAACTTTTGCAAAAACAACTGCTATTACTGCGGCATCCGGCGGGACAACCACAACGTCTCCCGCTATCGGCTGAGCGAGGAGGAGATCCTCTCGTGCTGCGCAGAGGGCTATTCTCTCGGATACCGGACATTCGTGCTCCAGGGCGGAGAGGATCCGTACTATACCGATGAGCGGCTCTGCGGGATCGTCTCCGAGATCCGGGAGCGCTTCCCTTCCTGCGCGATCACCCTCTCCGTCGGAGAAAAAAGCCGCGCGAGCTATCAGGCGTATTTCGACGCGGGCGCGAACCGGTATCTTCTCCGGCATGAGACGGCGGACGAAGAGCACTACGCGCGCCTCCATCCCGCCTCGATGAGCCTTGAGAACCGGAAGCGCTGCCTGTATGATTTAAAACAGATCGGCTATCAGGTCGGCGCGGGAATGATGGTCGGCTCGCCGTATCAGACGACGGAGAACCTGCTCTGCGATCTGCGCTTTCTCGAAGACCTCCGCCCGCACATGATCGGGATCGGGCCGTACCTGACGCACCGGGACACGCCCTTCCGCGACATGCCGAACGGGAGCCTTGCTTTGACCCTGCGGCTGCTCGCGATCCTGCGGCTGATGTTCCCGCGCGCCCTGATCCCCGCGACGACCGCCCTCGGGACGATCCATCCGCAGGGACGCGAGATGGGTTTACGAGCCGGGGCGAACGTCATTATGCCGAACCTCTCCCCGAAGGACGTGCGGCGGAAATACGAGCTCTACGAGAACAAGATCTGCACGGGCGAGGAAGCGGCGGAATGCCGGAGCTGTCTCGATCGGCGCGTGGAAGCGGCCGGATACCGCACGGTCGTCTCCCGCGGGGACGCAAAATAAACGAGAGAAAGCCTCACGGGGGCTTTTTTTCGCTTTTTGCGCGCCTTTGGCTTGACAAATCCGGGAAAATACGGCATAATGGTAGCAAAGAAAAAATACCGTCCGACAGAAAGGGATTTCCATGGAATTCAAGAATGCGACGCTCGGGATCGAGCTCGGCTCCACCCGCATCAAGGGCGTCCTCCTCGACGAGCATTACAAAATCATCGCGTCCGGCTCCCACGACTGGGAAAACCGCCTGGAAAACGGAATCTGGACCTACTCTCTCGACGACATTCACGCGGGCATCCGCGACTGCTACGCAAACCTTGCCGCGGATGTGCAGGCGAAGTTCGGTGAGCCGCTCACCTCGGTCGGCGCGATCGGCGTTTCCGGAATGATGCACGGCTACATGGCGTTTGATAAGGCAGGGAATCTGCTCGTTCCCTTCCGCACCTGGCGCAACACGATCACCGGCGAGGCGGCGGAAAAGCTCACCGCGCTCCTCGGCTTCAACATTCCCCAGCGCTGGAGCGTCGCGCATCTCTATCAGGCCGTCCTGAACGGCGAAGAGCACCTCCCGCGCCTCGATCACATCACGACGGTCGCGGGTTATCTGCACGAAAAGCTGACCGGGCGGCGCGTGCTCGGCGTGGGCGAGGCGTCCGGGGTCTTCCCGATCGATTCGGCGACGCTCACGTACGACGCCGCGATGCTCGATCAGTTTGAGAAAGCCCTCGAACCGTACGGCTATCCGTGGAGCGCGAAGTCCGTCCTGCCCTCCGTTCTCACGGCGGGTGAGGAAGCCGGTACACTGACGGCGGAAGGGGCTGCCTTCCTCGATCCGACGGGGAATCTCCGGTCCGGGATCCCGTTCTGTCCGCCGGAGGGCGACGCGGGGACCGGCATGACCGCCACCGATTCCGTGCGGCTCTACACCGGCAATGTCTCCGCCGGGACATCCGACTTCGCGATGGTCGTCGTCGATCATCTGCCCGGCGTACACCGCGAGATCGACATGGTGACGACGCCCGACGGTCTCCCGGTCGCGATGGTCCACTGCAACAACTGCACCTCCGATATCAACGCCTGGATCGGGCTCTTCGGCGAATTCGCACAGCGCGCCGGACTTGCGATCTCCAAGCCCGCGCTCTATGACCTGCTCTTGCTCTCCGCCCTCGAAGGAGACGCGGACTGCGGCGGGCTGCTTTCCTACAACTATTTCTCCGGCGAAGGGATCACCGACGTCAACGAAGGGCGTCCCGTCTTCCTCCGTCAGCCTGACAGCCGCATGAATCTCGCGAACTTCATGCGCACGCACCTCCTCTCCGCGCTCGCGACCCTCAAGATCGGCCTCGACATCCTGACGGATGAGGAAAAGCTGCGCATCGACAAGCTCTACGGCCACGGCGGCTTCTTCAAGACCGAGATCGCCGGACAGCGAATGCTCTCGGCGGCAGCAGGTGTTCCCGTCTCCGTGATGAAGACGGCGGAAAGCGGAGGTCCCTACGGCATGGCGCTCCTCGCGGCGTACATGCTGCAGAAGGACGAAGGCGAAGGGCTGGCGGACTTCCTCGACAACCGCGTGTTCGCCGGAGCCGAGTCCTCGACGCTCATGGCGACCGAGGAGGACATCGCGGGCTTCAACGCCTTCCTTGCCCGGTATCGCGCAGCCTTCCCGGTGGAGACCGCGGCCATCGAAACGCTCAGATAATCCGGAGGAAATACATGAAAACCGGCGTATGCACCACCGATTTTGAAAAACTGCCGCTCCGGGAGGCGGACTGCCTCTTCTCGGGTATCCGATCGATCGGATTTGAATGCGTCCAGTTCGCGTTTTCCTCGGTGACGGAAGCGGACTTCATCCCGACGGGACAGCTCGAGCTTCCGGGAATGATCTCTCCCGAGACCGTCTCCGCCGTCGCGCGGGCTTCGGAGAAATACGATCTTCCCGTCGGCGTCATCAACGCGACCTTCAATATGGCCCACCCGGATCCCGCGGTCCGGGACGAAGGGCTCCTCCGGCTCGGCGTCCATCTCGACGCGGCGAAGGCCCTCGGCTGCCCGATCCTCTCCCTCTGCACCGGATCGCGCAACCCGGATCATCTCTGGCGTCCGTCGCCGGGAAACGATACCCCGCAAGCGTGGGACGCGATGTTCGACACGGTCCGACGCGCCGTCGAGCTGGCGGAAAAAGCCGGCGTGACGCTCGCCGTCGAATCGGAGGCGTCCAACGTGATCGACACCCCCGAAAAGGCGCGGCGGCTCATGGACGAGATCGGTTCGGAGCGGCTCAAAATGATCCTCGACGCGGCGAATCTCTTCCATCGCGGCGAAGCCAAACCGGAAAACGCCCGGCGCACCCTCGACGAAGCCTTTGCGGCATACGGGGGGGATATCGTCGCGGCGCACGGCAAGGACATCCGCGCGGGAGACGGCATCGATTTCTGCGGCACCGGCCTCGGGATCGTGGATTTCGCCTATATGGCAAAGCTGCTCCGCGAAACGGAATACCGCGGCGACATGTTCTTGCACGGGATCTATGACGAGGACGACATGCCGCGCGCGCTCGATGCGTGGAAACAGGCGTCCGGCGTATTCACAAAATAACGACAACCGACAATATCACCAAAAAATCGGGATGAATTTTGTTCGGAAGCACAGGACAAACCGGGACTTGTTCACAAAATCGTCATACCATTTCGGGCGATTCATGGTATAATAATAAATTGAACCGCCCTGCGCGGATCAAACAAAGGACAGGAGTGATTTTCCGCTTTGGAAAAAGTATTCGAGTACTTAAAACGAAGTCTCACCATCGCGTGGAAGAGCGTGTTCTTCAATTTTAAGCAGTATCTTCCCTTCTTCATTGCGATCATCATCGTCCAGCTCCTCTACGGCATGATGACGGTGTCGAACGACAACAACAACAACGTGGAGTATCAGCACGTCATGGAGGAGTACAACTACCACATGGTGCTGAAGGGGCTGAACTCCGACCAGGCGCGCTACCTGATCGAGGACCGCGGCGCGGTGTTCAAGAGCGACGTGATCTTCCAGATCGTCGACATGGAACAGTACGTGAACAACTTCACGGGCGAAGACCGGTACGACATCTACCTGCGGTTCCTCCCCGAACTCAAAGCCTCCCTCAAGCGGTTCACGGGCAGCTATGAAAAGGAGCTTGCCGCGCTCGGTGCGGAGGGGACCTCCTTCACCAAGTCGACGACCTCCCTCATGACCTTCGAGGACAACGAGCGCGCGAACGCCGTGACCTTCCTCTTCGTCACGCTGGTGCTGCTCGCCGTCTCGATCTTCCTCCTGACGTCGCTGTACAACATCCGCATCAATCAGTATAAAT
>JAFZPN010000101.1 GCA_017550315.1 Clostridia bacterium | reverse complement strand
TCCCTGCGCTTCGCCGAGCTGTACAAGGAGGCGGGCGTCCCGGACGGCATCTTCAACGTCGTGCCCTGCTCCCGCAATGAGGCGGAGCTCTTCCTCACGCACGAGGACGTCCGCGGCGTCACCTTCGTCGGATCGACCGCCGTCGGCCAGCACGTCTACGCGACGGCAGCCGCGCACGGAAAGCGGGTCCAGTGCCTCTGCGAGGCGAAGAACCACGCCCTCGTCCTCCGCGACGCGCCGATCACCCGGACCGCGGCGGGCATCATGAACTCCGCCTTCGGATGCGCCGGCGAACGCTGCATGGCGCTGCCCGTCGTCGTGGCGGAGGAAGCCATCGCGGATCAGCTCGTCGCCGAGATCGTGCGCCTGTGCCGCGAGCAGAAGGTCGGACCGGCCTACGACAAGACCTCGAAGCTCGGCCCGGTCGGATCGAAGTCCCATCAGAAGTTCATCCTCGACTGGATCGAAAAGGGCATCGAAGAGGGCGCCGAGCTCATCCTCGACGGCCGGGACGTCAAAGTGGAAGGCTTTGAGGACGGCTATTACATCGGCCACACGATCTTCGACCACGTCACCGAGGAGATGACCATCGGCACCCGCGAGGTCTTCGGTCCCGTGCTCTGCATCAAGCGCGTGAAAGACTTCGAGGAAGGCCTCGCCCTCATGAACCGCAATCCCTTCGCGAACGGTTCCGTGATCTTCACCCAGAGCGGTTACTATGCCCGTGAGTTCGCGCGGCGGACCGACGGCGGCATGGTGGGCGTGAACGTCGGGATCCCGGTCCCGATCGGCGTCTTCCCGTTCTCGGGACACAAGCAGTCCTTCTTCGGCGATCTGCACTGCCACGGCAAGGACGCGTTCCGCTTCTACACCGAGTCGAAGAACGTCACCGTCCGGTGGTTCGACGAGGAAGAGATGAAAAAAGAGCAGGTCTCCACGTGGGACGGCTCGCTCTGATCCCGTATTCTGACTGCAACGCAGCGTAAAGCGTAAAGGAGAAAATACATGAACAAGCTCAAAATCGGCATCGTCGGCGCGGGCCGCATCGGCAACGTGCACGCCGAATCCATCACCTATCATATCCCCGAAGCGGACGTCGTCATGGTCACGGACGTGATCGAAGAAAACGCGAAAAAGCTGGCCGCGCGCTTCGGCGTTCCGCAGTATTCCGCCGACTACATGGACATCGTGAACGATCCCGCGATCGACGCGGTCCTCGTCTGCTCCCCCACCCCGACGCACGCGGACATCACCATCGCGGCCCTGAAGGCGGGCAAGCACGTCTTCTGCGAGAAGCCGGTGCACACCTCGCTCGAGAAGATCCGCGAGGTCGCCGACGTCGCCGCTGCGAGCGGGAAGAAGCTCCAGATCGGCTTCAACCGCCGCTTCGACCACAACCACCGCCATGTGCAGGCACTCGCGGCGGACGGCACCCTCGGAAACGTGGAGATCATCAAGATCACCTCGCGCGACCCGGAACCGCCGTCCCCGGAATATGCCGCATCCTCCGGCGGGCTGTACATCGACATGATGATCCACGACTTCGACATGGCGATGTTCCTCGCGGGCTGCGACGTCACCGAGGTCTACGCGATGGGCACGAGCCTCGTGGATCCCCGGATCGGCGAGGCGGGCGACGTGGACACCGCGATCGTCACCCTGACCTTTGAAAACGGCGCGCTCGGCGTGATCGACAACAGCCGCCGTGCCGCCTACGGATACGACCAGCGCGTCGAGGTCTTCGGATCCCTCGGCATGGCGGCCGATGAGAACGACGGCGACTCCACCGTGAAGGTCTCGACCGCGTCGGGCGTCGTCGGGGACAAGCCGCAGTTCTTCTTCCTCGAACGCTATATGGCGTCCTTCACCGAAGAGATGCGGCAGTTCATCCGCGCGATCCGCGAGGACGGGGACGTCCCGGTGGGCATCCACGCGGGCTACATGAGCGTCGTGCTCGCGAAGGCTGCGAAGAAGTCCCTCGACGAGCACCGCCCGGTGAAGATCGCCGAGATCACGGGGGCGTGACGCGATGGAAGAGAAAATCATCAAGGCCCGCGGCGAGCATCCCTTCGGACTGCGCTGGCTGGCCAGAATGGACGGGGCGCACGCCGAAATGCTCATGGATTTCGGCGTGTACCGCATGAAGCGGGGCGACGTCTGGGAAGAGGCGGCGCCGCTTGAGAAGGCCGCGCTGCTCGTGTATGGAGAAGTGAAGTTTGAATGGGCGGGACAGGAACACACCGAGTACCGCGAAAACTGCTTCGACGTGCCGCCGACGGCTCTCCACGCCGACCGGGAGACCGCGGTGCGGATCACGTGCCTGTCCGACGAGGCGGAGCTCAATCTCCTCCGCACGGACAACGAGCGCGCATTCGGCGCAAAGCTCTATCTCCCCGCCGACACCCCGGACGAGTTCCGCGGCGCCGGACTGATGCGCGAGACGAGCACCCGCATCGTGCGCACGATCTTTGACTACTCGAACGCGCCGTATGCCAATCTCGTCCTCGGCGAAGTGATCGGCTTCCCGGGCAAGTGGAGCAGCTATCCGCCCCACCATCATCCCCAGCCCGAGATCTACTATTACAAGACCAATCCCTCGAACGGCTTCGGCTACGGCGAGCTCGGCGAGGACGTGGTGAAAGTGCAGAACAACGACACCGTCTTCATCGCACCGGGCCTGACGCATCCCCACTGCACGGCGCCGGGCTACGCGCTCTGGTATCTGTGGGCGATCCGCCACCTCGACGGCTGCCCGTACAAACAGCCGGACTATCCCGTGTTCCTCCCGGAGCATCTCTGGGTCATGAAACCGGAGAGCGCGTACTGGGGAGACCGGAAATAAGGACGCCGCGGCGTGCCAAACGAACATCAAGGAGAGTATTGATATGGAAACCATTCGTCTGACCATGGCGCAGGCGCTCGTCCGCTTCCTCGACGCGCAGTACGTGGAGCTGGACGGCATCGAGAGCCGGTTTGTGAACAACATGTTCGGCGTGTTCGGCCACGGATGCGTCGTCGGCGTCGGACAGGCTCTGCAGGAGGGCGGCCACAGCATCCGCTTCCTCCAGGGCAAGAACGAACAGAACATGGCCCTCGCGGCGACGGCCTTCGCCAAGCAGAAAAACCGCCGGGAGATCATCCCCTGCGTCTCCTCCATCGGCCCCGGCGCAATGAACATGGTGACGGCGGCCGGATGCGCGACGGCAAACCGCATTCCGCTCCTGCTGCTTCCAGGCGACACCTTCGCCTGCCGCCAGCCCGATCCGGTCCTCCAGCAGGCGGAATTCTTCCATTCCTTCGGCCAGACCGTGACCGACGCGTTCCGCGGGGTCTGCCACTATTTCGACCGCATCGAGCGTCCGGAACAGCTCATGACCGCCGCGATCCACGCCATGCGCGTGCTCACCGATCCGGCGGACACGGGCGCGGTCTGTCTCGCGATGCCGCAGGACGTGGAGGGCGAGGCGTACGACTATCCCGTCTCCTTCCTGCGCCGCCGTGTCTGGCATCTCGACCGCAGAGTGCCCACGCCCGCGCAGACGGAACGCGCCGCCGAAATCATCCGGGGAGCCAAGAAGCCCCTCCTCATCTGCGGAGGCGGCGTGCGGTATTCCGAGGCGGGCGACGCGCTGCTCCGGTTCTGCGAGACGACGGGCATCCCGTTCGGCGAAACGCAGGCGGGGAAGGGCACCCTCCCGTGGGATCACCCGCTGAACCTCGGCGGCATCGGCGTGACCGGCACGCAGTCCGCCAACCGGATCGCCCGGGACGCGGACGTCGTGATCGCGGTGGGGACGCGCCTGAGCGACTTCACGACGAGCTCCAAGTGGCTCTTCCCGGAGAAGTGCAAGGTAATCGGGCTGAATATCTGCCCCTTCGACGCCGTGAAGATGGACGCCGAGCCGATCCTCTGCGACGCGCGCGAAGGCCTCGACGCTCTCGGTGCCGCCCTCGCGGATTACCGCTGCCCGAACGGGGAGGCCGTCCGGCGCGAACGCGAAGAGTGGCTCGCCATCGCGGACGACTGGTACGGAAAGAAGAGCCCCGCCGGCCTCACGCAGACCCGGGCGCTCGGCATCATCAACGCCTTCATGCAGAAGGACGACATCGCCGTGGGCAGCGCGGGAAGCCTCCCGGGCGACATGCAGCGTCTCTTCCGCCCCGGCAGCCGGGACACCTATCACATGGAATACGGCTTCTCGAACATGGGCTACGAGACAAACGGCGCGCTCGGCGTCAAGCTGGCCTGCCCGGAAAACGAGGTCTACACCTTCTTCGGAGACGGCACGTATCTGATGGCGCACTCCGAGCTCGTCACGTGCCTGCAGGAAGGGCTCCGCGTCCACTTCTGCCTCTTTGACAACTCCGGCTGGGGCTGCATCGAAAACCTGCAGAACAACCAGGGCAGCGAGACCTTCGGGACCGAATTCCGCTTCCGCAATCCCGCGACGGGCGAGCTCGACGGAGCCGTCATGCCGCTCGATTTCGCGAAGAACGCCGAGGGCTACGGGCTGAAGGCGTATTCGATCCGGACGGAAGAGGAACTCGTCGCCGCCCTCGAAGACGCGCTGACGCAGGACCGCCCCGTGCTCTACGACATCAAGGTCCTCCCCGGCTCGATGACGCCCGGCTATGAGAGCTGGTGGCGCGTGGGCGTGGCGGAGGTCTCGACGCAGCCGAAGGTGCAGGCGGCCTACGAATCGCTCACCGAACACGTGAAGGACACCCGCAAATTCTGATATCCTGACATAAGGAGACTGACAAGTCATGCTGGATCCCAAGAAAGTAAAGCTCGCCATCGCCCCGATCGGGTGGACGAACGACGACATGCCCGATCTCGGCGGCGAAAACACCTTTGAACAGTGCGTGAGCGAAATGGCGCTCGCCGGATTCAAGGGAAGCGAAATCGGCAACAAATATCCGAAGGACGTGGCCGTGTTGAAGCACAAGCTCGACGTGCGCGGCCTCACGATCTGCAACGCGTGGTTCTCGACGCTCTTCCTCTCCGAGCCCTACGAGGTCACGATCCAAAACTTCCTCGCGCACCGCGACCGTCTCCATGCGCTCGGCGCAAAAGTCATCGGCGCGTCGGAGCAGGGCGACTCCATCCAGGGGAAGGATGTCAACATCTTCGGCACCTCCAAGCCCCGCTGGACCGACGAGCAGTGGGCCCTCATCGCGCGCGGCTACAACGAACTCGGCGCACTGGCCCAGGAGGTCGGGATGACCCTGACCATGCATCACCACATGGGCACCGGCGTCCAGACGGCCGAGGAGATCGACCGCTTCATGGACATCGTCGATCCCGAAAAGGTCTTCCTGCTCTTCGACAGCGGGCACCTGACCTTCGCGGGCATCGATCCGCTGCCGATCCTCAAGAAGTACATCGGCCGCATCCGCCACATCCATTTGAAGGACGTGCGCCTGACGATCCGGGAACGTGCCGAGCGCGAAGGCTGGAGCTTCCTCACGGCCGTGCGCAACGGGGTGTTCACGGTGCCGGGCGACGGGGACGTGGACTTCGCGCCGCTCTTCGACGTCATCGAGGAGAGCGGGTACGAAGGCTGGGTCGTGGTCGAGGCGGAGCAGGATCCCGCCCTTGCCAATCCGTTCGAATACGCGAAGATGGCGCGCGCCTACATCCGCGAAAAGACCGGGCTGTAAAGCGTAAAGAAAGATTCCCGGGTCGGATCGAACATCCGGCCCGGGTGTTTTTTCGGATAATCTTGATCTCGGGAGAAAAGAATGGTATAATGGACACGCCCGGTCGGTCACCGGGCAGAACCGTCAGCTTCGCTGTTCCCGCAAAGGAGAACCCGCCCATGTTTCAGAAGGCCCGGAAGGGATTTTACCGTGAATTGCTCGTTTTGATGCTGCCCATCGCCGTGCAGAATCTGATCACCGCGGCGGTCGGACTGGCGGACGTATTGATGGTCGGCCAGCTTAACCAGACCGCCTTGTCCGCGTCGTCCCTGGCCGGGCAGGTACAGTTCATCCTCAACTTCGTCTTCTTCGGGCTGACCTCGCCGGTCACGATCCTCGCCGCGCAGTACTGGGGCAAGGGCGACCGCCGCATCCTCTCGAAGATCCTCGGCCTCGGGCTGTATATCTCCCTCTTCTTCTCCGTCACCGCCGCCGTCCTCTGCCTCACGGTCCCCGGGACGGTCATGACCTTCTGGACGGACGACCGGGAGCTCATCGAAGTCGGCGCCCGCTATCTGCGTCTCGTCGCGCCGTCCTATTTCTTCGCCGGGATCACGCAGCCGTATCTCGCCGTGACGAAGAGCTGCGAGCGGGTGAAGTTCTCGATGGTGCTCTCGATCGTGACGCTCGGGCTGAACGTCGTGCTCAACGCGGTCCTGATCTTCGGGCTCGCGGGCTTCCCGGCGCTCGGCATCGAAGGCGCGGCCATTGCCACCGCGATCTCGCGCGGCGTGGAGCTTCTGATCTGCCTCGGCGATTTCCTGCGTCAGAAGACCTTCCCGCGTTCCCCGGCCGTCGTCTTTGTGCTGCCGCGGACACTGATTGCAGACTTCATCAAGTACGCGCTCCCGGCGTTTATCAACGACATCCTCTGGGGATTTGCCTACAACATGAACTCCGTCATCATGGGCCACCTCGGGACGGACATCGTCGCGGCCAACTCGATCGTGACGGTGGCGCGCGATCTCGTCACGACGGTCGGGTTCGGGATCTCCTCCGCCGCGTCGATCATGCTCGGGAAGGCGCTCGGCGAAAAGAAGCCGGAGAAGGCCCTGTCCGATTCGGCATCGCTCTTTAAAACGACGCTGTACTGCGGGCTCGTGTGCGCGGTGATCCTCGTCGCCGTCACGCCGATCGTCCCGCACGTGGCAAAGGTGTCCGAGACCGCCGCGTCGTACATGAAGGTCATGATGCTGCTCGGCGCGGTGTATCAGATCGGGCAGCTCGTCAACACGCTCGTCATCGCGGCGATCCTGCGCTGTGGCGGCGACACGAAATACGGCATGGCGCTGGACATCCTCACGATGTGGGGATGGGCGGTGCCGGTGGGGCTGCTGACGGCGTTCGTGTTCCGTCTTCCGCCGCTCGTCGTGTACGCTTTCATGTGCACGGACGAGTTTGTGAAGATGCCGTTCGCGCTGCGCCGGTTCCGGAGCCGGAAATGGCTGAACAACCTCACGCGGGAGCACGAATAGTCGGATCGACTGTTAAGGAAAATACTATGCGGCTGATGCTGGGAGAAAGGCAGGAGGGAGAACGGTGTCATGGGAAACCATATAAAAGCCTATGGAGTTAAGAAACATAATCTCAAAAACATCGATGTTTCTATCCCTAAAGGAAAATTAACGGCGATTACCGGTGTTTCCGGAAGCGGAAAATCCAGTTTCGCATTTGATGTTTTATATGAAGAAGGGAAGAGAAAATATTTATCCATAACCGAATCTCAGTTTTCGCTCGAGACAAGCAATGATTTTGAACGCATCGAAGGTTTGTCTCCGACAATCGGGGTGGAGCAGCGGATCATCCGGCAGAGCAATCCCCTCAGTACGGTCGGAACGAAAACAAAATTGATAAATGCTCTGGCTTCTCTGTTTTCGGTAAGCGGAGTGACCGATCCCGAATATGACGACGGAAAACCGTTGTCCGTAGATATGTTTCAGAAGAATTCACCCAACGGCATGTGCCTGCACTGTCTGGGCACGGGCGAGAAAAAGGTATTTGACGAGGAAAAGATATTTGAAGACAGGAATGCCAAATTAAACGCATTATTGCTCGGCTTTCTGGACAGAGGCAAATCACAGAAAAAGTACCGGGCTTTTCTGGAACAAAACGGACTGTTTCCTTCGCAGACGCTCGGTGAGTTGACAGACGAGCAGCTTCAAAAATTAAAGTACGGTGATCGGAAAGAAACTTTTCCGGGCGTTATGCCTTTGATTATGAACGCTTCAAAATATAATCTGATAAGTTCCCGTCAAATGGAGATCATAACGGGAGAATACGGGAAGAAGATCATATGTCCGCGATGTCACGGCGTCGGATTGAATCAGATCGCGTCGCATACCAGATTGCAGGACCGGACATTTGCGGAACTGAGCAATATGTCTCTGAATGAGTTGGATAAATTTTTATTAAACGCAGAAGATGATAAAAACAAAAAGATCGTAAAGGCAATCCGACTGAGAATTCAATATCTGGTGATGTTGGGACTCGGTCATCTGTCAATGTCAAGACCGATTCCGACTTTATCGGGAGGAGAACTGCAGAGGCTTTGCATCAGCGCATTCATAATGTCTGATTTTGATTCATTGACATTTATATTTGATGAACCGTCAATCGGATTGCATGAAAGAGAGAAGGAAAAACTGATTGAGGTTTTGAAAAATATCGTGTCTGCGGGAAATACGGTTATTGTGGTAGAGCATGATGAAAGCATTATTTCGGTTGCGGATTATATCGTTGAACTCGGACCGGGAGCCGGAACCGAGGGCGGCGAATTGATTTTTCAGGGCGAATATAAGGACTTTCTAAACTGTGAAGATTCCGTTACAGCGAAATATTTGAAGGACAGAAAGTATTTTATTGAAAATTATAAGCATCAAACGAAAAATGCCCCCGCATCACATCACGATGAGAGACTCCGTATCTGCGGCGCAAGAATTCATAACTTAAAAAACCTGTCATTGTCGATCCCGTTATATAAAATGGTAGGCTTTGCGGGTGTTTCAGGCAGCGGAAAATCAAGCTTGATCGCACATACGCTTGTTCCGAAATTAAAAATGCTTATCCGAAATCGTATCGTACAGGATGAGGATGAAGATATTTATGACTATCCGAGAGAACTGGATGATGTACAGATTCAGGGAACGGAATATATCAATAAGTGCTATGTGATCAATCAGCAGCCGATCGGACGGGCGAAAACATCGAATATCGCTACCTATACCGGTGTTTTTGACGTCATCCGGAAATTATTTGCGGAGACGGAGGACGCAAAAGATCTTGGGTTTGATATGAGCTTTTTCAGCTTAAATGCCGAAGGAGGCTGTCCGACTTGCGGGGGACAGGGATTCTTGGTTTATCATGTCGGGTTTGGCGATATGAATATGATCTGTGATGAGTGCCATGGAACCGGATACATAGAGGAAGTGCTTGATGTTAAGTATCATCATAAAAATATTGCCGAAGTGCTTGAGATGACCGTAAAGGAAGCATGCGGATTTTTTGGGGACGTTCCCAAAATCGTTCAAATTTTGCGTTTACTTGATAAAGTAGGCATGGGATATATCCAATTGGGACAAAAGACGACCACGATATCCGGAGGAGAGGCCCAGAGAATCAAATTGGCAAAAGAACTGGGAAAAAGCAGAAACAAAGATAATATCTATATATTGGATGAACCCACTGTCGGTTTATCGCCGAAAGACTCCGAACATCTCATTTATTTGCTGCGAGAAATCTGCAATGCCGGTAATACGGTGATTGTTACGGAGCATGATATCGACGTTTTGTCCTGCTGCGATTATCTTTTTGAGCTGGGACCGAAGGGCGGAGAGGAAGGCGGTTATTTGATTGCGGAAGGAACTCCGGAATCCTTAAAAGAGAATGCAAATTCTGTGATCGGCGGCTATTTGAAGTAAAAAGAAATGAGGTACGGGCAGATATGTTTGAACTGTCGGAAGGCGGACTGTCGGAAAACGGATTGGATGAGAATCTTATTTATTCGATCGATGATTTCATCAGAGCCAACAGATATCGATTGATGAGAAGCGTTCTTATCATAAAAAATCAAAAAATCGTGTATGAATGGTACGGTGAAAAATGCAACAGAGAAACAAAGCATGCATTGCATTCGATAGAAAAAAGCGTTGTATCGACGGCAATAGGAGTATGCCTGAATAATCATCTGATTGAAAGCCTCGATATACCCATTACGCAGATTCTGCCGGAGTATTTCAATGATGAGGCAAATGTATTTCATAAATTGATTACTTTAAAGACATTGCTGACAATGACATCCGGATTTTATTGGAGAAACGGACCTCACCTGAATGACCCGATGCGTGAGCAGTTAAAACGTTCAAAAGATTGGCTGCAGGCCATTGCGGACTGCAATATTGTGAATACGCCGAATACGGACTTTCAATATAAGGTGACGGATATTTATCTGATGAATGCCTGTATGGAAAGATTGACCGGGAAAACGGTATACGACATATTAAATGAATATATGTTTCCGTATGCTGGAATTGACTGTGACCCTTTTATTATGACGCCGACCTGTACGGTTTATCATGACTTGACACAGGTAAAAGACTGCATGGAATTATCTGCAATCGATCTTGCGAAGTTCGGCCTTCTTTATTTGAATCATGGGAAGTTAAACAACAGGCAGATTATAACTGCAGAATATGTAGATGAGGCTACGACCGCACATATTGAAAATTACGGTTATTATTGGTGGATCCATGAGGACGGCAGCGGATACAGGGGACTGGGCCGCGGCGGTCAGGAACTGCATGTTTATCCTGCGCATGAGTTGGTTGTTGTGCTGCAGGCACAGGATTCACCGAGATCGAAATTCTATACTCCGATTATTACGGATGTGATCTTAAAAGCATTGAAATAATAAAATAAGCGGATACATAGAAAAACACAGGGGACGCCTCGTCGACGTCCCCTGTTTTGACAGTTTTTGGGAATTTGTGTGTCTGTCTGCCTTACGGCGTTACGACGATGCGGCCGCCGTCCATCGCGAACTTGCCGCCGACGGCGTTGATCTCGGAGAGCGCCGCCTCGATGCTCGCGCAGCCCGCCAGATCCGTGATCGACGCGTTGCCGACGCTGTTATAGCCGACGGGGCTCGTGTCTTCCACCCAGTAGGAGTAGCTCCACGTCTCGGTGTTCTTGATGAGGCCGCCGATCGCGCCGGAGTTGTCCGGGGACGCGCCTTCGACCGATCCGACGTTGAGGCAGAGGGTGAGCTGGCCGCCCGCGCGGTTGGAGTAACCCATGATGCCGCCGGTGTAGGAGCCGCCTTCGACGGTGCCGGCGTTCAGGCAGTTCTCGAGATTGTATCCGTCGCCGCAGGCCCAGCCGACGACGCCCGCGTTCTGACCGCCGTCCGAGCTCGTGATCGCACCGTAGTTGGCGCATCCGGTGACCGTGGCGTTGCCGACCGCGCCGATGATGCCCGCGACCTTCGAGTCGTTGCCGCTGGCGGTGTCGTTCAGCGTGCCCGTGAAGACGCAGTCCTCGACGAAGCTGGTGTTGGTCGAGCGGCCTTCAAACCACGCGATGATCGGGGAGACGAAGATCTTCATACTGTCGGTCGTGATCGTGGCCGCGCTTGTCAGACGGGTGAATTCGCAGTCATCCGCCGCGTGTCCGACGATGCCGCCGAAGCAGGCGTCGCTCGAATAGATACAGACGTTCAGGTCGACCGTGTCCGCGACGTCGACGTCCGTGATCTTGGTGTCCGTCGCGTCGGAGACGACCAGGCCCCAGCGGATCATGTCCTCGGGGAGCTCGTCGTCGCACACGATCTTCGTGTCGGCGATCTTCAGATTCGCGATCTCCGCCCCTGCGGTGTAGAGGAAGAGCGGCTGATACAGGTTCTTCAGCGTGCATCCGCCGAAGTCAAAGGTTCCGGTGAACGGGGCGTCTTCCCGGCCGAGCGAGCCGTAGCGGATCCCGCTCATGTCGAGCTCCGCGGCGTCGACGGTGTAGGATCCGGCGAGATCGCCGTCCGTGAGGACCTTGCCGAGCTCCGCGGCGGTGCGGATGACGCCGTCAGCGGGGATCTCGGTCCCTTCAAAGCCGGTGGAGACCTCTTCCGCGGGCGCTTCGGGCTCATCCTGCGGGGGCTCTTCCGCGGGGGGTTCCGCCTCCGGGGTTTCGACCGGCGTCTCCTCCGGCGTTTCGGCATCCGCCGCTTCGGTGGGCTCATCGGCAGGTTCCGCCGCATTGTCCGCCGCTGCGGGCTGTGAGGACGGGGCGGGTGTGGGCTCGCTCTTTCCGCACGCGGCGAAGAGGAGCAGGGTCACGGTCAAGGCGAGGAAAAACAGAAATGCTTTTTTCATGATGGATTCTCCTTTCGAGAGAGGATGCAGAATTATGTCAGGATCATGACAGCGGAAATCCGGACGGACAGAGCGGTTCCGGACTTGCGTCGGGAAAAATCGCGCTCACGCTTCGCCGTAATATTCGTCGAGCACCTCGGACGCGGCCTGTGCCCATTCAAAGAGATTCTCGGGCCGATAGCCGACGGTGCTGATGTCCTTGAGCGTGATGTCGCACGGGCAGCCGTATTTGCGGCAGGCCTTCACCGTTTCTTCGATCTCCGCGCGGATCTCGGCCCGGTCGGTGCGATGCGCGACGTGCGCCGGATTGGGCTTGCGCGAGAGGACGTATGCCCCGCCGAGCGCCTCCGCCGTGCGTTCCACGTCCGCCCAGGGCGAGCATCCGACCTTGCGCAGGTTCGGATACTGCTTCAGCTTGTCGATGCGGTCGGAGAGCGGCTCGCAGCAGCCGTAATACGTGTAGGCGCACCGGGCGGCGAGAGGGATCGAATACTGGAGATCGAATTCGTCGTGCGCGTCCGGGGAGACGGTCGAGAACATCTGCGCCATCGTGCGGAACCAGATATCCCGGCACAGGTAGGGCATCCCCGGCTCCGACGCGGCGGGCACCGTGACGCTGCCCGGCGTGCAGTGGAGCGAGAGGGAACGCGGATCGTACAGCCCGTACGCCTCCATTTGATCCATCGTCAAGGTCATCGCCCGGGTAAAGAGGCGCATGATCCGGTGCAGGTATTCCGGCCGCTCGACCATGTCGATGAGGATCGGCTCGACGCCGCGCAGCATCGCGATCTCATCCCACGGCGCGTAGTAGATCCCATGCCCGCGGATCTCGACCGGGAGAATGTCCCCGACGATCTCCTCGACGTGCTCCTTGTTCTTTTTGTCGTTCTCCGGATACGGCGTGATGACGGGATCGTGGTATGCCGCGAGGCTCTCTTCCTCGGCGAGGACGTCCTCATAGCGGTGGGACACGATGCCGTTGTTCCGATCGACCGCGAGGCGCTCCTCCCGGATGGAGAAGCCGTGCCCGGTGTTTGAATAGGACTTCGATACCACCCACACGGGTTCGATGTAGTTGTCGCAGCGGAAATGCTTCTCGCGGAACAGCGCGACCCGGAGGCCGTACTCCATCCCGCGCATCCCCGGATCCTCGCACAGGCAGTCGAGCTCGTGCTCGAAGTTCATCTCGTGCCACGGGATCTCCTCCATGATGAGCGGGGGCCGCACGATTTTCAGATCGTTGCTGTCCCGGAAACGGCGGCGCATGCGGACGTGCCTGTCCGACACGGCGATCTCGAGGTACCGCTTCGTCAGCTCGCGCACGATGCCTCTGTCCCGCTGGAATTCGCTCATGATCCGGCTCCTTTCTCTGCCGCGGGATCCCGCGGAATCTGTTCCTCCCGATTATACCACAGTTTTACCCGGATTGCAAGCATTTCGGCATGACGCGTGCGTTCATGCGGGGAAAAACGCTTGACGGATTCCGCCCGATATGGTATAATCAAATCCGTAAACAGACCGATCCGCGCGGATGTGCCGGCCGGTCAAAACACGAAGAAAGAGAAAGAATATGAAAAAGAGAGTCCTGACCCTGCTTCTCGCCGCCCTGTTCCTCCTCGGCGCGCTCGGTTCCTGCTCCCAGCAGACCGAAAACGCCGCCGACGAGGGCGTGACCGCCGATGCGGCCAATCCCTCTCCGACGGCGGAGGATCCCGCGCAAATCGAAGAAGACGAGCCGGAAATCGTGAGCGACGATCTGCCCGAGAGGGATTACGGTGGCTTCTCCTTCAACATCTACACCCGCTCGAACACGACGCACTACGCGTTCCTGACCGAGGAACTCAACGGCGAGGTCCTGAACGACGCGATCTATGAGCGGAACCTGAAGATCGCCGAGCGCTTCAACGTCGTCTTCACCGAGACCGAATACTCCGACGAAGCCATGGCGCAGAACAACGTGCAGTCCGGGGACGACACCTTTTCCCTCATGAACGTGCGCTGCACCGCCGCGGACACCATGGCGAAAAAGCGCCTGTGCTTTGACATCAGCACCTTCCAGTACATCGATCTCTCGAAGCCCTACTGGGACGACGAGCTGACCCGCATGATCGGGATCGGCGACAGGCAGTTCACCGCCATCGGATCGGCGGACCTGACGGTCATCGACTTCATGAACGTGCTCCTGTTCAACAAGAATCTGCACGAGCAGTATCAGATGGAGGACTTCTACACCCTGGTGCGCGAGGGCAAATGGACCTTCGACCGCTTCGGGGAGTATGCCGCGGCGGCGACGCAGGATATCGACGGCGACGGGACCTACGGTAAGAACGACCAGTGGGGCGTGCTCGGCGTGGCGAAATACCTGCACTGCACCTTCCTCCCGGCGGGCGGCGCGATGTACATCTCCAAGGACGCGGACAACTATCCGGCGTTCACGATGGGGACGGACGAGCATTTCCTCGCCGTCTTCGAGAAGATCTTCTCCGTGCTGAACGACAACAACGCGTGGTACAAGACGACCGACGACAGCAACGAGGCGACCGCGTACCACAACATGTTCCGCAACAACCAGGGCCTGTTCATGGCGACGATCTTCTATTACATCGAATCCCTGCGCGATATGGACTACGACTTCGGCATCGTGCCCTTCCCGAAATTCGACGAGGCGCAGGAGAACTACTACGGCCGCATCTCCTTCTTCGACACGTCCGTGATCCCCGTGACGGTGCCGGACAGCGAGATGTCCTCGATCGTGTTCGAGGCGCTGACTTGCGAATCCTTCAACAGCGTCATCCCGGCCTATAAGGACGTCGCGCTGAAATCGAAGTTCGCGCGGGACGAGGATTCCTCCGACATGATCGACGTCATTCTGGAACACCGGATCATCGACTTCGGCGACTCGTACTTCCAGGGCACCATCCGCGACGGATTTGTGGCGGGCATGTTCGTCAACGACAACCATGACCTGGCCTCCGCCGTGAAAACGCGCACCAAGAGCACGGAAAAGACCCTCGATAAGATGATCACCGCCTACGAAGAGGGCGAATGACGAGAGCGGCCCTCGAAACTCAAAAATGGAACAGAAAGTGCGTGCCCGATCGGCGTGATCGGCGCGCACTTTTATGTCGGGGCTTGACGCCTTTCGCCGCGGCATGGTATAATAAAACCGAGGGATCGTTCCGATCCCGTATTTCCTTCTGCGAGGTGCGTTATGAAAAAGATCCTGTCCCTTGTCCTGGCCCTGTGCCTGCTCGCCTCCTCCTTCGCGTCGTGCAGTGAGAAGCCGGATACCGCCGCTCCGGATCAGGGAAGTGCGGCTCCCGCGGCGGAAACCGTGCCGCCCGTGCCGGAAACGGAGGAGACCACCATCCTCGACCGGCTGCCCGAAAAGACGTTCGACGGCCGGGACTTTACCATCCTCCTCCGGACGGGAATGGAATACGAATTCATCTCCGAGGACCTGACGGGGGAGATCATCAACGACGCCGTCTATGAGCGCAACAGCTACCTCGAGGATCGGTACAACATCGGCATCGCCTATGTCGACCGGTCGACGACGTGGGGCAGCGGCGACCGCTTCAACCCCGAACTCAATTCCATGATCCTCTCGGGCGACTCGAACTTCGACATTGTCGCGGGCTACGCGGCCATGATCCTCGGCGCGATCCAGAAGGGTCTCTTCCTCAACTGGTACGATGTCCCCCACATCGACGTCTCGGAGCGCTGGTGGTCCGCGCAGATCGCCGACTCGCTTACGATCAACAAAAAGCTCTTCGCCATGACCGGGGACATCGCGCTCTCCGTCTGGGAGGACATGGTCTGCATGTACTTCAACCAGAAGCTGGCCGTCGACTACGGGACGCCCGATTTCTATGAGCTCGTGCGCAACGGGGACTGGACGTTTGAAGAGATGCTGTCCATCGTCTCGGGCGTGTCCGGGGATCTGAACGGCGACGGCAGGACCTCGCAGGACGACCTGTTCGGCTATATCTCCTACTGGTCCACCGCGATCGACTCCTACATGCCGGCCTTCGACATTCAGGTCGTGAAGCGCGGCGAGGACGGCTGGCTGTATTACACCATGAACACGGAGCGCATGATCGGCGCGCTCGAGAAGATGCAGGCCCTGTTCCCGAGCGGCAGCAATTTCTCGCTCATGCTGTCCTCGGGGGATTTACAGAAAATCTTCCAGGAGGACCGCGCCCTGATCTTCGCGCATGACCTGAGGACTTCGGCGAAGCTGCGCGACATGGAGACGGACTACGGCATCGTCCCCTATCCGAAATACGACGAGCAGCAGGAGAAATACTACTCCACCTCGACGGACATCTTCTCCCTCATGCTCTTCCCCTCGACCGTGGCGGACACCGACTTTGTCGGCTGCATCACGGAGGCGATGTGCGCGGTGAACTCCGCCAAGGTGATCCCCGCCTACTACGACATCGCGCTCAAGGACAAGTACAACCGCGACCAGCAGAGCGCCGAAATGCTCGACATCATCCGGGACAGCCTGATCTTCGACGTCGGCTATCTCAACAGCTTTGCGCTGAACACCGCCGGACACCTGTTCGTACAGCTCGTGCGCGAGGGCAAGACGGATTTCGCCTCGTCCTACGCGAAGAACGAGAAGGTCTATCTGAAACAGCTCGCAAAGATGCAGGGGGCCTATGAAGACTGAACGGCTTTACACGGAAGAGAGGCGCACGGTTCATGTGTCGCCGGACGGGAACGACGGGGCGGGGGACGGATCGCGTCTCTCCCCGTACGCCACCGTCGATCACGCCGCGCGGACCGCACCCGGATCGCGGATCCTCGTACACGGCGGGACCTACGGCCGGATCGCGCTGGGAACGGCGTGCTCCGGGACGGCGGACGCGCCCACGGTGATCCGGGCGGCGGAGGGCGAGAGGGTGGTGATCCGCCCGGGCGGCGGCGTCGGGATCCGGCTCGAAAACGTCCGCTATCTCTGCCTCGAAGGCCTCGAGGTGGAGGGCGGGACCCACGGCATCCGCATCGAGAGCACGCGGGAGGCGGGGGATATGCCGCTCCCGGGCATCGCCGTGCGGGACTGCACGGTTCACGGCATCCGCGGGACCCACGGGATCTGCGTCTATGCCCGGTGTGACCGCGCGCCGATCACGGATCTGATCCTCGCGGGCTGCCACGTGTACGACTGCGAATGCGGATCGAGCGAAGCGGTCGTGATCAACGGGAATATCGACGGCTTCCGCATCGAAGGGAATACCGTGCACGACTGCAACAACATCGGCATCGACATGATCGGCTTCGAGGGCACGGCCAGGCATCCGGAAAACGGCGCGGACGGGCGAAATCCCTTTGATGCGGACTATGTGCGCCGCGGCGTCTGCCGGAACAACCTCGTCTACAACATCTGCACGGAAGGGAACAGGGCGTATTACCGCGACGGCGGCTACGATCACTGCGCCGGGGGGATTTACGTCGACGGCGGGCAGGACATCGAGATCTGCGGCAACACGGTGTACGCCTGCGACATCGGGATCGAGGTGGCGACCGAGCACAGCCCCGACGACAATCCCCTGTTCCGGGTGCGCGGCGTCCGGGTGCACGACAACGTCGTCGCGGACTGCGGCGGCTTCGCGGGGCTCTGCTTCGGCGGATATGCCCGGGATCTCGGCTTTACGGAGGACTGCGAGTTCGATCACAACCGGCTCGTGAACAACCCCGTGCAGATCGCGGTGCAGCGCAGCCGGAACAACCGGATCCACGACAATCTCCTCATCGGCGGGGAAACGGGCGTGCTTTACAACGACGACTGCCGCCCGGAGGATCTCGTCAATTGCATCGAACACAACACCGCCGTATGCCTCGGAGACCGGGACACCTGGCGCGGGGAATACGGACGGATGCTCTGAGCGCGGAGTTTTCGGGCGGCAAAAAAGGACCTCGGGGGGTCCTTTTTGCGTTTTCCTGCCATCCGACGCGCCGCGGGCCTCTTCATCCTCCGGAAATCCCCTGCACATGGCGGCAGGATGCGGGGAAAGATGCTCGCAAATCCTCTTTTGAAGAATCACGGATGGGGTTGACAAGACGCGCGGTTCATGATAAAATAAAATTGAAAACATTGACGGATGTCCGGAACGCCGGTCAGGAGGAACCTGAAAGATGAAAAAGAAGACGCTTCTCTCGCTGCTGCTCGTCTTTTCCCTGCTGTTTTCGCTGTGCGCTTGCGGAAAAGGAAAGAAGAAGGCCGGGGATATTCTCTCAAAAGAACCCCTCACCGGTATGCTCACCGGGGTTTATCGCGCAGAAGAATTCGTGCTCCCTGAGGAATGGACGGTCCGCGCCTCGATTCCGCCGATCTGCGAGAACGGCGTCACCCGGCTTGTCGGCATGAAGCAAACCGAACGGGAAGACGAGGACGGCACGATCACCGAGGAGATCGAATACACGGTTTTCACGCTTGCAGACGGTCAAATCACGGACGCCGTTCCGCTTGCGGTTCCCGGGGACCAGACGCTGGAAAGAGGGGCGTTTTCCTGCGGAGGGGATCGGCTGGTCTTTTTGGTCAGCGAACGCGCAAATCACGGGGAAATGACGCTCCTGTCCCGTGATCTGCCGACGGGAGAGGAGAAATCCCTCGAACATGCGCAGGATTTCCTTCCCTCCCTCGCCGCCGGTCCTTATGCCTATGTGAGCGCCTTGACGGTCGACGCAGAAGGACGCATCGCCATAGCGTCCGAGAACGAAATCGCGGTATTCGACGCCGACCTGCTTTTTCAGTACAGCCTAACAACGCCGCAGCATTTTGATTCCCTCGTCGCGCTTTCGGACGGACGGTTCTGGATTTCCATGAATCAAAGCATCGTGCCGGTGGAGGAAAATGGGCTTGGCGGAAAAGTTTCTCTTCCGAACGCATGGGGGAGGATCGCCGCCGGGAGCGGATATGATTTTTATGCCTCCACTTCGACAGGGGTTTACGGCGCGAACTTCGCGGACGGCCAGGTCGAATACGATCTGCTGATGGACTATTTGAACTCCGACTGCGCAGGACTGCTGTTCCTCGGCGCGGCTGACCCCGACACGCTGATCTTCTCGGACGGGCTCTACCGTCACGCGGAGGATATCGACCTTTCCTCGATCCGCACATTGGAGCTGGCATCTGCCCAATCGCTCGACATGGGCCTGCCCGCTCTGATCATCGCGTTCAACCGCGCTCACGACGACGCGCGCATTGTGATACGGGACTATTCGATCTATCAGACGGACAGCGACCCCGACGGCGCGATCCGGAATCTTTCCATGGATATCGCGACCGGCATTCTGAAGCCGGAGCTCGTGATCGGGAATCCGGACGCTTCCTATATGCGCTATATCTACGACGAGGCCCTCTGGCTCGATCTCGCGCCTTTCATGAAGGACGATCCGACGGTAAACCGGGACAATATCTTCGGCGGCGTCTGGAATTCCTTTTCCGCCGACGGAAAAATCTGGGGACTTCCGGCCGGATACCTGATCGGGAAATTCCTTACAACGACCACCGCGGTCGTCGGCAGGGATATGAACCGCTGGACGCTCGGCGAGTTCCTCGATTTCGCCGAAAACCTGCCGGAGGACACGATGCTTCTCGAAAACCTCACGCAGGGGAATTGGAGCATGCTGTTCTCTACGGACAGTCTGGCGGGATTTATCGACCGCGGCGCCGGGACCTGTTCGTTTGACAGTCCGGAATTCGTGCGTTTTCTGAACTGGCTGAAAACGCTCCCGAAGGACAAAGCGGAAGCATTGAAGAGATACCCGGAAATCATGAACGCGGATAAGAGCGAAAGAATCCGTTTTTATCAGGAGGGGAAAATCGCGCTGTATGCGAGGTGGATCGTGGATGTCAGCGATCTGTTTACCCTCGACGCGCAATGGGGCACCCCGGATTGGCTGCCGATCGGTTCCCCGGTTCCCGAAGGACATTCCGGGATCGATCTGTCCCCCCTGAACGTTATCACGGCAACGCGGTACTGCGCCGAGCCGGAGCTTGCATGGGCGTTTATCCGCAGCGTTTTTGAAAGCATCCGCGATACGATCCGGGGCGGAACCCTGCCGGTGATGAAATCCTCTTTCGACGCACAGGCGGAACAGATGATGAAAACGGAACGGGCGGTCTATTATGACGGAAGCGGAGAAGTGAAGCTCAAGAGCGAAGGCGACCCACTGACGCTCCGGAAACCGGGCATGATCCTTGATTTCACCGAAAAGACGGCGGAAAAGCTCAAGACTATTCTCGATACCGCGGGCAGCCCGGTCATGGAATCGGTGCCGAACGAGATCGACGAGATCATCCGGGAAGAGATATCCGCATTCTTCGCGGATGCCGCCTCCGCCGAAGACTGCGCCGCGAAGATCCAGTCCCGCGTGTCCATTTGGCTGGCGGAACACCGGTGAGGGAGCGGCCTTCCCCGGCTTCACAAAATGTTTACAATTAAATTGCCTTTCCGCGCGTAACGAATCCGCTGTTTGTGCGTTATTATCAGCAGAACCGTTTGATGTACAGGGCATGTGTCCGGGACACGTGCCTGAGAAAGAGAGGACATATGAAACGATTACTCTCCATGATCTTTGCGGCCGTCATGGCTTTGACGGCGCTTTCCGGCTGCCGGAAGGGCGGATCGGAATCGGTGACGGGAACGGACCTGACCGCCGGAGACCGCGGGACGCTGACGGGGATCTACGAAGCGACGCCCCTTGCCCTGCCGGACGGATTTGAACTGGCGGACACCGCCCAGATCGGGACCGATCCCGAAGCCGGGGAGATCCTCGTTCTCGCGCAGCGGGGTAAGGAAATCGAAGAGGAGGACGGCACGGTCGCGTACCTGGCCGATCTCTGCCTGATCGCGTATGACGGGAGCGGCGCCAAAGTGCGCCAAGTGCCGCTCGAAGACGCGAAAAACAGCTTGCCGCGGGTGGCTGCGGTTTCCCGTGACCGCGTGTGGGCTTTCTGCGATCTCACGCAGTCAAGCAGCGGCCGTCTGCTCGAATGGGACGCCTCCTCGGGCGCGCTTCTGTCCGAGACGGAGGCGAAGAGCATCAAGGGCTGGGCCGGGCAGACCTCGCCGCGCAAGCTGATCGCAGACACGAACGGCAACCTCTGGCTGAGCGACGGCGCCAAGGTGGTCGTGATCTCGCCGGAGCGGGTGTGGATCAACCAGTTCAAGCTGAACGCTCTCGATCTGGCGGCTTTTCCGGATGGGACGGTCTGGGCGGTGTCGAATCTCGCTTCGGGGCGGGGCATCGCGCGGCTGGATCCCGAAACCGGGCGGTACGAGGACGCGGTGTCTCTCTGGAGCAGCGCCGTGAACGCCGCGGGGGGCGGATCGGATGACGGGTACCGCTTCTATTACAACGGCGAGAACGGGATCTGCGGTGTCAAAACGGAC
>JAFZPN010000100.1 GCA_017550315.1 Clostridia bacterium | reverse complement strand
TAGACGGCTTCTTCCTCACCGGCGGCGGGGATCTCGGCGGGGAATCCGGGCAGCTCCGGCGCGCCGCGCTTCTTGTAGGGCATTCCGGCGGTCAGCGCGATGGCTTCGCGGAACGCCTTCTTCGGGAAGAAATCCTCGGGCGTGTTGGCGGTGAGGATCGGTTCGGCGGAGGTCTTGCTGAGGGACGCGATGCCCGGCTGCGGCGAATCGCTGCGCAGGATGACGATCCCCGCTCCTCCGGCAGGGAGCTTCTGTCTGTACGCATTGGCAGGGATGACCGTGAGAGAAACGGTTTCGGTTCGGATCATGAGATACCTCCTGTGCTTTTTCCCCGGATCGGGGTATTTCCGGCTGGTTTTTGCGGGACCCGATACAGTATAACACATCCTATGCCCGCCGTCAACCGCCGGAGGAAGATTTCAGGCACGGATCGGCGGATTTTCTCTCCCGCGGGGTGTTGACATCGCCGCCGGATTCGTTTATAATACAGGCAGGGAACAAACGACCCATCCGGAAGGATGGAGGATGGAATTCAGAAAGGACATTGCCATGAAAGCCGTGAAGAGAATCACCGCCCTTCTGCTGGCTGCGCTGCTCGTGCTGGCCGCCGCGGCCTGCTCCGACAACCCCGCGGGAGAAGACGGCAAGCAACCGGACGCCGTCACCGACACCCCGACGGCAGCCGACGCACAGAATCCGGAGACCGACGCCCCGGAGGAGATCTACGTCCCGGACGCCCTCGACGGCGTCGACCTCGGCGGCGCGACCTCCCGCATCTTCTGCTGGGAATCCTGGGACCCGGGCGAATTCTTCGTCGAGGAGGACACGGGCGAGATCGTGGTGTCCGCCGTGTATAACCGCAACCTCACGGTCGAGGAGAGACTGAACGTCACGCTCGCGTGGGATCAGTATCCCCGCAACGACGCGGCCTATGGATCCACGCTGAAGAACGCCGTCCAGAACCAGAACGCGTCCGGCGACGGCACCTTCGACATCGTGGCGTGCTACGGCATGCGCATCGCGTCCTGCGCGACCGACGCGCTCCTCATGAACCTCTGCGACGCCGAGCGGGTCGATCTCTCGATGCCGTGGTACTACAAGTCCGCGACCAAGGCCGGGACCCTTCACAAGAACTACGTCTACTTCACGGCGGGCGACCTCTCCTACAACGCGCTTGCCCGCATGTCCGGCGTCTTCTTCAACCAGAAGCTCGTGGCCGATTACAACATCGAGGATCCCTACGACATGGTGCTCGAGGGCGTCTGGACTATCGACAAGATGCACGAGGTCATCCGCGACCTCTACGTGGACCTCGACGGCGACGGCAAGGCGGGCCAGGGCGACCAGTACGGCGTCATGTGCGCGAACGACCAGATGCAGACCCTGTATTACGGCACGGGCTCGCACTTCATCGAGCACGACGCGGACGACACGCCCGTCCTCTCCGAGGATATTTACAGCGAGCGGACGCTCACGATCCTCGAGAAATACCTCGGCGTCTTCTCCGAAGAGGCGGCGTTCAAGAACAGCATCGGCGACGACCCCACGATCTTCGATACGGGCCGCTCCCTCTTCTACATCTACCCGCTCGGCCACGTCTCCGAAGGCGGACTCCGCAATTCGGACATCAACTACGGCTTCATCCCGCAGCCCAAGGTCGACGAAGGGGAGGACACCTACCACGCCTCCGTCACCAACGCCGTCACGCTCTTCGCGATCCCGCTCGTCATCGAGTCGAACGAGCGCGCGTCCGCGGTGTTCGAATGCCTCGCCTCCGAGGGGTACCGCCAGGTGTCTCCGGTGGTGTTCGAGCAGGCGTACAAGGCCAAGTACAACTATGACGACAGCGCGCGGCAGACCACGATTTTCGACATGATCCGCCAGAACGCGGTGTTCGACCTCGGCAAGATCTTCTCGAGCGACCTCTTCTCCGGGTTCTCGAACGGCGTCATCGGCGACTTCATCTGGAACAACAACACCAACTACGCGTCTCAGGTCCAGAAGCTGACGAAGACGTGGAACAAGAAGATGGAGAAGATGACGGAAAAGCTCAATTTCGGCGATTGATCCGGCAATGGGACCGGCCCCGGTTTTCACGATCGGGGCCGGTTTTTGACGCTCAAATTCCTCCGCCAATTTCCGCGAGGGACCTTGAAAAAACGCCCGGTTTATGGTATACTGTCTCAGTACGGCCAAAATCCGGGAACCGGGTTCCGGCACCGTCACCGACATGACTTCAATCCATTTCAGAAAAGGCGGGTGAGACTCTTGTCCCTCTCGAATATGCGGGATCTGCTCCGGGACGCGGAGGCCGGCGGATATGCCGTCGGCGCGTTCAGCGTCGCCAATATGGAGTGCATCCGCGGGGTACTGGCGGCTGCCGAGGCGTGCCGCGCGCCCATCATCATGCAGATTGCCGAATCGCGTCTGCCGCATTCCCCTCCGTACCTGATCGCGCCCATGCTGCTCGCCGCGGCGCGTCATGCGTCCGTGCCCGTCGCGGTCCATCTCGACCACGGCAAGACGCTCGGCTGCGTCCGCGAGGCGCTCGAGCTCGGCTTCACGTCCGTGATGTGCGACGGCTCCGATCTGCCGATCGGCGACAACCTGAGCCTGACCGCCGAGGTCGTGAAGCTCGCGAAGGCGTCCGGCGCGGCGGTGGAGGCGGAGGTCGGCCGCGTCGGCAAGAGCGAGGAGGGCGGCGAGGCGGAGGAAAAGATCGCCTCGATCGACGACTGCGTCAGAATGGACGGGCTCGGCATTGATGCGCTGGCCGTCGGCATCGGCAACGCCCACGGGCTCTACGCCGCCGCGCCGAAGCTGCGCTACGACGTCCTCGAACAGCTCCACGGCAGACTGCACGCATCCCCGGTCCTCCACGGCGGGAGCGGCCTGAGCGACGAACAGTTCCGAAAGCTCATCGCGCTTGGCATGCGCAAGGTCAACATCGCGACCGACATCTTCATGGCGCAGGCCGGGGCGTGCGAGGGCACCGATATTTTCAAGAACATACGCCGCTCATCCGACGCCGTCTGCGCGGTGGTGACGCGGTACATCCGCCTCTTCGGGTAGGCGTCCTTCCGATTTGTCTCGGGAATGCCACAAAGGTTGTCGAACTCCTGATGGATCATGATAAAGAGTACATTGCGGAGCTTCTGCTGGGTAAAAGGACGGATACGCAGGATTTAAGCGGAGAAGTTATAGCCGAAAGGGATACAGCAGGGATTACGGAGGAAGCGGTTCGAAGC
>JAFZPN010000099.1 GCA_017550315.1 Clostridia bacterium | reverse complement strand
CATCTTGTCTGGCCTCCTTTTGATTTTTCGTGCAGTTGGTAGCCGCACGTCTATTCTATCAAAAGGAGTTTTTTTGTTCAAGACTTATAGGCATAGCCTTCTCTGAACCCCCCGGACTATCCGGGGGTTTTCGGTAGACAAGAAGGTCTGCATGTTCCCGTCGGCCATGCTGACGTCCATGCGCAAAAAGGTCGGCGACACCGTCTTCCTCGCCGTGTCCGAGCACGACCTCTCCGACGGCGTCTACGAGGGTGTCCCGAGCGTGGATGCAGAATACGATCCGGCGGACTTCGGCCCCATGGAGGAATATGAAGTCGTCGGCACCTACGCGAACGATTCGAGCGGCGGGCTCGACGGGAATACCACGCAGTTCTTTCTGAATGCGGTCCTGATCCCCCGCGCCGCGGACGAGCCATATGAGCCGGTCAACACATATCGCTTTTCCTTCACCGTGCACAAGGAGAATTACGAATCCTATCTCTTTGAGACGGAGCCGCTTTTGAGTGAGGCGGGCTACACCGTCATCATGGCGCGTCCCGAATACGCCGACGTGGAAGAGCAGTTCGAGGATCTGCGTTCCAAGACCTTTTCGACCTTCCTCACGGCGGGGCTCGCGCTCGCGGTCGGACTGGCGATCGCGGCGGGCTCGCTCGTCCTCTTCTGGCGGAGCGACTATCTCACGGAGCGTCGTCTCGGCGCATGGAAGCGGGAGGCAGCCGGGCTCTATGTCCGCGCATACGGCATCGTATCCGCCGTCTCCCTCGCCCTCTCCGCGCTCGCCGTGTTCGCCGTCGGCAAGACGAAGCTCGTCCCCTTCCTCGCAGCGGAGAACCTCTCCCCGCGGGCTTACGGGAACATGGTCCTCTTCGCCTGCGCGGAGCTGATCCTATACGCCCTCATCGCCTTCTGCGCGGTCCGCTTCACGGATCGCAGAAAGTTCGGAGGCTGATATGACAAGACAAAATCTCCTCCCGATTCTCCGGCAGCAGAGGGTGTGGATCGCGCTTGCGCTGGCGGTGGTCCTGCTCTTCGTCTCCTCCGCGTGGATGGACAAGACTGCGGCGGACAACCGCGCCGAGATCGACCGGGTCTACGAAGAAATGGACGTGCATTTCCTGCTCAACGCGGGCAGGCGGAGCCTCTCGCCCGGATTCACGATCTCCCTGTACCAGATCCGCCGGATCGAGCACTGGGAATTCTTCGAGGACTTCGGCTGCGACCCCCTCAGAACGAACGTGATGACCTCCGCCACCGGACGGATGATGTCTTCCAACTGGCTTGCCGTCCATTGGGTCTGCGATCCGGAGGCTGCGGGGATCCGGGTGCTCGAAGGGGAACTCGGCGAGGGGTTCTGGATGACGCGGGACTATGCGGAGCGATACGGGGTCTCCGTCGGCGGCCTCATGCCGGTTTACATGGCCATGTCGCTCCGCTCGGAGGTCCGGTCCCGGTCCCGGGAATTCCCCGTCACCGCGATCATCGAATGCCCCGTGCACGGCGTCTACATGTCCGAGGAAGGCTTCGATGATCTGATAAAATGGACGGGCAACGAATCGCCGTCCTACACGATGACGGATCTGCACTTTTCGCTGAAGAAAGAATACAACCGGCGCATGAGCGAGATCGAAAAGAAGCTGCAGGCCCTGCTCAACACGCCGAATCCCTACGACCGGAACCGGGACATCACGGTAAACTACAACGCCTCGGAGATCGACGGGATGCTGAAGCCGCTGGAGAAGTCGGTGGAATCGGCGGAGTTCTTCGGCAAGCTGTTCCGCACCGTCCTGCCCGTCGTGGCGTACATGATCGAGCTCATCGCCATACTCGGTCTAAGGAATGAGATCGGCGTGCGGCAATTCCTCGGGGAGAACCGCGCCGCGGTGTTCTGCGGGATCTGGCTGCCGGTCTTCGTGCTCTGCCTGCCGGGGTATCTCCTCTCCGCCGCCGTCCTCCTGCTCACACCGCTCGGAGAGCAGGCGCCGTGGGGCATGACCCTCTGGCACCTCGCAGGGACGGCTGCGCTCACCGCCCTCCTCACGGGCATCCTCTGTGCCGTCAGACCGCTTGATTTGTTAAGGGAGAAAGAACATGAGTAAACTGGAACTGAAAGGCGTGTCCTTCAAATATCCCCGCGGAAAGCGGATGATCTTCCAGAACGTGACGGAATCCTTTGAATCCGGGAAGCTGACAACGGTCGAAGGGGAATCCGGCGCGGGAAAGAGCACGCTCCTCACCCTGCTCTCGGGACTTGCCCTGCCGACAAAGGGGGAGCTTCTCATGGACGGCGAGCCGATCCGGGATCTGACCGCGTACCGGCGGAACATCGCGGCGACCGTCGCGCAGGCGAATCACCTGTTCGAGGGCCGGACGGTGCTCGAAAACGTGACCTATCCGATGCTGCTCAAGGGCGAGGATCCGGAGGAGGCGAAGAGGAAGGGGATGGAATACCTCGCGGACGTGAAGCTCGACGAGGAGCTCGCGACGCACTATCCGTCGGAATGTTCGGGCGGCGAGCAGAAGCGGGTGGCGTTCGCGCGCGCGATGGCGCTGGACAATCCGGTGATCCTCGCGGACGAGCCGACGGCGAACCTCGACAAGGGGACGTCGCGGGTGATCGCGGACATCCTGGAATCGCTCGCGCACAGCCGGGGCAGGCTCGTGATCGCGGTGACGCACGACGAGCTTCTTCCGGAGCGCGCGGATGTGCGGCTGTACCTCCGCGGCGGTGTGCTGGAGCATGAATAAGCGAAAGGAAACCTGTTCTCGCGCAGGTTTCCTTTTTTGCTGTCATTTTCCGATCCGCTCGATCAGCGCGGCGAAGTCTTCCCGGCTGCGCAGCGGCGCGAAATCCTCTTCGTTCAGCCATTGGGCAAGCTCGCTGCGGAAGTTCTCGTCCGGCGCGCTCCTGACATATCCGCCGTCCGCTTCTCCGCGGAAAGCCGGCGAGGTGTGCGGCGCTTCGGGATCGTAATCCGCGAAGCGGAGCCCCCACGTCACGCACTCCGCCAGGTGCTCGATCGCCTCCTCTTCCCTGCCCGCCCTGACGTCCAGACGCGCAAGCTCGCGATGGGCCTGCGCCGCAAACTGCGCGTCGAAGAAGAGATCGCCGTCCTCATAGAAGAGCGCGTACCCGGCGAGAACCGTTTCGCACAGTCTTCGCTGCTCCTCAGGCGTGTATGCATATTCTCCGTCGTCCCGCTTCGCCTGCGCGAGGAACAAGAGATTCGAGAGGACGGTTTCGCAGTTGATGAGGGTATCGTGCCGCAGCTCGCGGATGCGCTCCGAGCCGGTCAGAAGATGCCGCAGAATGTCGTGCTGACTGCATTCCGGCACCGTCTTGGCGAGTTCCACCGCACGGTCGTGCTGTCCCCGGTGATCGAGCACGCAGCACGCCGTAAACACCGCCTGCACGTGCAGGTCCATGTCCGTCGCGTGGTCCATCACCCACTCCGCGAGGGAGAGGCTCTCGTCAAACTGCCCTTCCATAAAGAGCGCATCGGAAAGCGCGGTCATGAGCGGCAGCGCGTTCGGATAGCTGAGCAGACCTCTGCGGAGGATGCGGATCGCTTCGGCGCGGTTTCCGTCCGAATGGACCCGGTTGGCGCGCTCGCGGATCTCGGCGATCCTTCGCTCCCGGCTCTCGAAATCGATGCCGAGGAGGTAGTCCGCGCTGACGCCGAAGAGGTTCGCGATCCGCGGCAGGAGGGCGATGTCCGGCATGGCCTGATCGCATTCCCAGCGACTGACGGCCTGCGGGGAGATCGCGAGAAGGTCCGCCAGCGCCTCCTGCGTGTAGTCCGCTTCGCGCCGCAGTTTTTTGATGATTTGTCCGAAGGTCATGCATTTCTCCTTCTTGGTTCCGGAAAATTCAGACGGGCCCGTCCGTATCTCCATTCTACCACATTTCCCCGCGTTTGACCAGTCCCCGCTCTTTGTGTTTTTCTCCACTTTGAATTGATTTTTCCCGCTCATTTCCACCTCACCCGGCGCATTCTCGCGACGACGGCCTCGATGTCGATCCGGCGCGGCATCTCCATCGGCAGACGCATCGTCGTGAAGAAGGAGGTGTAGACCGCGTGCAGGCCTTCGCGGCGGATGCGCGCCATCACCGCATCCAGTTCCGCCGCAAAGTCGAGCGGGCCCGGGCGATGGCTCACCATCACGGCCCGCAGAATGAACGCGGCGGCGGTGCGCTGGCCTTCCGTCATCAGAGAATAGATCCCACGCAGATCGATCTGCTCCGCGCCGATGAGGAGGAAGCCCATGTCGTTCGCCTCGAGCCGTTCCGTGGTGCCGCCCTCGGGATAGGAGGAGAAATGTTCCTTGGTGAGCGCTCGGTGCACCTCCCAGTCGCATGGAGGCGGCGTCTCCGTCTCCCCTCCGGATGCGCGCCAGATTGCCTTTGCCTGCGCGGTGACGTCCGAGATGCGGTAGTCGTCCATGAGGTAGACGCGATCGGCCTGACCGAGGTATTCCCCGCTCCCGCCGATGACGAGCACGGTCGAGACACCGCGCGCCGCCAGTTCCCGGACGCGGTCGGTAAAGGGCGTGATCGGCTCTTTTTGGATGAGCGCCTTCATCTTCGCGTCGCGGATCATGAAATTCGTCGCACTCCGGTCCTCGTCGATGAGGAGGAGCCGCGAACCGGACACCACCGCCTCCATGATCCCCGACGCCTGCGAGGTCGAGCCGGATGCGTGCTCCGTCGTGAAGTCCGCGGGAGAATTGCCGCCCGGCAGGGATTTGAGAAACGGCCCGATGTTGAGGTGCGAGACGGCCCGTCCGTCCTCCGCCGCGATGGTCACACCCGTTTCGTCCGTCAGCACGAGTTCCCGCCCATCGCCCGCGCAGTGATCGTAGATCCCGGCGGCCACGGCGTCGAGGAGCGTGGATTTGCCGGAATACCCGCCGCCCGTGATGACCGTCACCCCGCGCGGGATCCCCATGCCCCGCACGCCGCAGAGCTCGATCTCGTCCTCGGGCGTCGATAGGAACGGTACGGCACCGTCGAGCGGGTTCACGCCGTCCTTCGCGCGCGGGAGGATGCTTCCATTCGCGATGAACGCGCACCACGGCGAGGACCGCAGGCTCTCCCGCATCCGGAACTGCCGCTCGGCGAGGAAGAGCGTCTCCGCAAGTCCCGCCCGGTCGAGTGAGGCGACAAATTCGTCCACAGCCTCCGGAAGATCGGAGGTCAGCATGGTCATGGCCTTCTTCAGTTTATGGAACGGCAGCTGCACTTCGAGCCGCAGGCACAGGCAGAGCTTCGCCGGGCAGGGATGTTCCTCGGGATCCCACAGCTGCACGGAGATGCCGGAGAGGTAATCGTAATCCCGCTGGGGACAGACGGCGAAGAAGGCCGTGTTCCGCCGCAGGATCTCCCCGCCGGGACGGTACAGATCATACTTCCCGTTCTCCCGGTCCGGACGGCTCCGGTTATAGAGCGCCGCATTCAGCTCGTCGATCTTTTCGGCAAACGCCCGCAGGCAAAAGTCCGCCGCCGCGTCGCGCAGGTGTTCGGTCAGGGCGTCAGGCAATTCCCCATTTACCGTATCGACCTCCTCGCCGATCCGGCTGCCGAACGTGGCTTCGATCTCCTCCGCCGGTATGTTCAGGGTGACGATGGGGCGGTCCTTCGCCAACTTATGGCTGCTGTCGAGGGTATAGCCGTGCGTGCCGTCCCAATACAGGTTCCAGTTGTCCTCCTCCGGCTCGCGGGCGGCCAGGGGATTGTTTTTCGGCTCCGGAAACGAGACGATCACCTGACCGTCGTAAATGTCGTGTTTTCTTCCGTCCGGGCCGGTGAACGAATAGGTTTCGGTCCTCTCGTCCATCTGCCGGAAATAGTGTTTGAGTCTCTTCAATGGCATTCCCCCTTTGGATATGGCTGCTTTGTTTCCCGGATGGAGCTTCTGTGCTGGGATGCGGATCAGGACGGTCGGGCGGTCCTGCGCGTTCTTCGGCGGCGATTCGATGACATAAGCGATGTCATCCTGATAAAACGCCGTGTCATAGTCGTGATAGGGCTGCTCCGCGGACGGGAGACAGATCACGATCGGCGCTTCGTAGATCGCGTGATAAGTCTCTGTTTTTTCGTCCATGGAACGAAAAAGGGTTTTGAGTCTCTTCAATCGGGCGTTCCCCCTTTCGTGAATCGGATTCATACTAATCCCAGGCTAAAACATCCAGAATGTTTTAGCCTGAGCCGGGAACGCTGAATGCGTTTCCGGACAATCTAAATCTTCGATTTAGATTGGGATTTGTATCAGGGATCGGATCAAGAGCATGCAAAACCCGCAAAAAAACACGCCCGCCGGAGCGAACGTGTCGGATGTATCGGAAGAAAAAGGGATATTCTCTGTTATCTTCCCGCGACAGGCGCGCGCCGGATTTTTTCTGTTTTCATGGCAGACACCTCCTGTCGGGTCGATTTTGGTTGCAACGCGAGTATAGCACATTCCCGCCGCGCTGTCAAGGGGTCCGGGAAAATTCAATCAGGAATTGAGCATACGGGCCGGTCAATGATGCTCCGCCAGCCAGATGGACACGCGGGACTGGATCTTCTTCGCGCAGTCATCGGCGGATCCGACGCCCGCGAAGTAGGCGGAGATCTCCTCCTCGATGATGGCGTTGACCTCGGGCGAGACGCGTTCCGTCAAGGGAT
>JAFZPN010000098.1 GCA_017550315.1 Clostridia bacterium | reverse complement strand
GCTGCGCGTCGGTGAAGTACGCCGGAACGGTGATGACTGCCTGGGTCACGGTGCCGCCAAGGTAGGCTTCCGCGTCCGCCTTCAGCTTCTGCAGAACCATCGCGGAGATTTCCTGCGGGGTGTAGCGCTTTTCGTCGATCGTGACCTTGTAGTCGGAACCCATGTGACGCTTGATGGACGACACGGTGCGCTCCGGGTTGGTGATGGCCTGACGCTTTGCGACCTGGCCGACGAGACGCTCGCCCGTCTTCGAGAACGCGACGACGGACGGTGTGGTGCGTGCGCCTTCCGGATTCGGAATGACGACGGGTTCGCCGCCTTCAAACACGGCGACGCAGGAGTTGGTGGTACCCAAATCTATACCGATGATCTTTGCCATAATGATGCCTCCAATATATAGAAAGAGATTTTTTAACGAATTCAGTTGGCCGTCTTGACCATGGCGTAGCGGAGAACCTTGTCTCCGTACTTGTAGCCCTGCTGGAGCACTTCGACGATGACGCCCTCGCCGAGCGATTCGTCTTCCACGTGCATGACGGCGTTGTGGAGCGCGGGATCGAAAGTATCGCCCACTTCTCCGAACGGGGTGATGCCGAGTTTTTCGAGGGTCTCGGGCAGCTTCGAGAGGATCATCGAGAGCCCCTTGGCCACCTTTTCGGCGTCGCCGCCCGCGTATTTGGCGGCGTATTGCAGGTTATCGATGACGGGGAGAAGTCCGGTGAGCGTATCGGACACGGCGCCTGCGTACACATTGCCCCGCTCCGCCTGCGTCCGCTTGCGGAAGTTGTCGTATTCCGCCGCGATCCGGAGGACCCGGTCGTCGAGCTCCTTCGCGCGCGCCTCGGATGCTTCGAGCGCTTTCTTTGTCTCCTCAAGCTCCCGGCGCAGCTTTTTGATCTCCCCGCGTCTGCCCTTCGGTTCCTCCCGGTTCTCCGCGGTTTCCGTCTCCGCCTCGGTCTGCGCCTCTTCTTCCTGCGCAGTTTCCTCTGGGACGGGCGTCTCTTCTGCGGTCCCGGATTCCTCGTCGGTCACGGGGATCTTCTTTTCTTCTTCCATGATGATGTTCTCCCATGCGATGTGATTTTATGCGCGCGCCTTCTACGATTCGTCCCCCTCCGGATGCCGCGGTCCGTCGATCGTCTCGGTGATGCCCCGCGAGAGGCTGTCGATCGTGGCGATCACGCGGCGGTAGTTCATGCGGGTCGGACCGATGATGCCGATCGCGCCGACGGGCTTGCCGTTCTGCGTGACGGTCTTGAAGACGAGGGTGGAATTGTCCATCACCTTGACGAGGTTTTCCCGCCCGATGAAGATCTGGACCCGGTCGCCGCTCCGTGCCTCGTCCGAGAGGACTTCGAGCAGCGTGTCCTTCTTCTCGAAGAGCGCGAGCAGCTCGCGCAGGCGGTCCATGTCGTAGAATTCCGGGTAGGCCAGGAGGCGGTTGATCCCCTCGAAACGGAGATCGCCGCCGTCGAAGCCGGAGATCGTCTCGCACACGGCCCGGACCACGGGGGTCACGAGGTAATCGTAGTCGCCCATCATCCGCTCCATTTCCATGACGAGCGGAAGGGTGATCTCCCCGGCGGTCAGTCCGGTGATCTTGGCGTTGAGCACGCCCGCGAGCATGGCGGTGGCTTCCGGCGGGATCGTACGGTTCGAGCGGATGTACTTGGTCTTGACGACGCTGCCGATCAGCATGATGAGAACGGCGGTCGTGTCGTCGAGGCGCATCAGCTCGAAACGTCCGACCGAGATGCGCGCCTGGCGCGGACGGAGGGACAGGGCGGTGTAATTGGTCAGCTTCGAGGCGAGCGTGACGGCCGTCTGCATGATGGCGTCGAGCTCGTTCTGTTTCTGCCGCAGCGCGCCGCGCAGTTCGTCGATCTCGCTCTCGGTGAGATTGTACCGGTCGATGAGCTGGTCGACGTAGAACCGGTAGCCGGCCTCCGACGGGATGCGTCCCGCCGAGGTGTGGGGCTGTTCGAGGTATCCCATCTCCTCGAGCTCCGCCATTTCGTTGCGGATGGTGGCAGAGGAGCATCCGATCTGCTGATTCTGCGTCAGAAATTTGCTTCCGACCGGCTCGCCGCCCGCGATATGCGCGTCCACGATGGCCTTCAGGATCGCTTTTTTGCGTTCGTTGAGTACTTTTTCGCCGCCGCTCATGCTCCTCACCTCCTGTTTCTCAGGGATAACGCCGGTTTTTATCCGGTTGGGATCCGAAATTAGCACTTGAATCATCTGAGTGCTAACCTTTGTCCATACTGTACCATTTTTTACCCCGGCATTCAAGAACTAACAGTGAATATTTTGTTAATATTTAATGAATTCTGGATTCCGATAAGAAAAACAGCGGAATCGCATTAGCATTCCGCCGTTTGGTTTGTTCAATATGTCCGTTCTCAGAGGTGGCGTTTCCGGATAGAAAAGCCGCAGCCCAAAGCGCACAGAGACGTGACGCTCAACGCTGCGACCATGACGGGGGTGCGGTCGCGGGTGTTGGGGGACCTGGCGGGCGGGGAGGGATCGGTCTTCTGCGGGGTCTTCTCCGGTTCCTTGGCAGCGGGTTTCTTCGTCTGCTTTTCCTCCGTCTTCGATTCACTCTTCTGCGTACCGGCATCGGTCGTCCGGTCGACGATATAGGAGGTTGTGTCCCCGGTCTTCTCCGCGTAGCCGACGCCGTTCACGATCCACACATCGGAGATCGCGGCGCGGGTGTTGCGGAAGGAGAAGCCCATCGCGCCGGGCGTGAGGACCAGGACGCTCGCGCGCTCGAGGGTATAAGTCTTGCCCGTGTCGCGCACGGTCATGTTCATGCAGTGCAGCGCGCCCTCCTCGACGGGGATGGCCACGTCGATCCAGTATCCGCCGCTGACGGCCTTCGCAAGTTCTTCGTCCGGCTCTTCAAAGTCGTCGACGGTCCCGCTCGCACGGATCACCAGCGAGGTGATATTGGTGGGTTCCTCGCCGCGGCAGGTGAGGAGGAAGCCGACGGTGCCGCTCGTCCGTCCCGATTCGGTGAACCGGAAGGAGAACTCGACGGTATAGGATGCGCCGCGCGCGACCTGCGGGAGGAGAGTATAGGCACGGCCGCCGTCGACGCACTTGACGTTCAGGGCGTCGTCCCGGATCTCGAGCACGGCGGCTTCCGCAGTCGCGGTCCCGGTCGTCAGCCCGGATTTCGCGTAGTCACGGACGTCGGCAAAGGACTGCCGGTAGAGGACCTCGCCCGCGGGGGTGTTTTCGGTCCAGGGCTCCGCCGCGCCTGCATAGACACACAAAAAGGAGGCGCAAAGAAGAAAGGCGAGGATGACGCAGACCCGGCTTCTCATACGGCCTCCTGAGATACGCAAAAGTATTCCGTATTTATTATATGCAAATTCTTCCTCCGCGTCAAGGGTTTTTCGCGGAAATTCAACAAAAAAATCGGGAAATGCGCATAGGATCACGGGGAGAACTGAAGCGCCGAGGCGGAGCTCCAGAATGTGCGGTCTCCCATCCACGCGGAGGACACCCGCTGCATTTCCGCTGTCGTACGGCGGGGATAGAGGAGCCGCGAGGCCTGATGCGTATAGTTGTACTGTTCGTTCACATACCAGCCCTCGGACACCGTCAGCGGATAGAAAACATAGCCCCGCATCCGTCCGCACCGCCCGTCGAACGAAAATTCCCCGACGATCTCGGCGCCTTCTTCCGATGAGACAGTGTTGAAGAACGGGAACATCGCGCCGCCGAAGAGCATCCGCCTCCCGAGCGAGGCGTAGTCCGCTGTGCATCTTGTCCCATCCCGGTCGCAGAGCAGGCGTCCGTTCACCTCGCCGCGGCTGCAGACTTCTACCCGTCCATTAGCGTACTCCCACAGGTGGAAGCAGTCCGTTCCGCATACGCGCGGCGTCTCGACCCATGCAAAGTGGAGGATAACATAGCATTCCGTCGTCTCTTCCCCTTCGTCCGACATCCGCAGCCCGATATTCGTGAACCGGAGAAGCCCGCCGTCCTCGCTCCTGTTTTCATAGACCTTCACCACCGCGCGGGATGCGCCGCGGCACGCGAGGATCTCTTCGTTCGTCAGATCTTCGAGGACAGCGCGCGGAACGCCAAGTTCTTCCAGCTCCGACGCCGCGGATGTGGCATCGGCAGAGCGCGTCCCGTCGTCCGGCAACCAGTCCATCGGAAGGCGCGCGAAGGCGATCCCCGTCGCGACAAGGCCTGCCAGCAGAACGGCGAGCATCAGGACGGCAAACGGACCATCGCTCACCCGCACCGGCGCGGACCGGATCGCGTATTCGGTTTCTTCAAATTCCTTCACCGTCCGGAACAGCGCGCGAAGGATCATCAGGTAGGAACCGAGGAGGATGATGAGCGCAGGAATCCCGCCGGTGAAGTCGGGGAAAATGACCGAGGCCGCGATGATGACGGCATACCAGACGAGGAGCCCGTACGATGCCGGAACCCCCGCCTCCAGACCTGCTGCGTGCCGGACCGCCGAAAGCCCGCGTCCGAGGGAGAAGACCTCGAAAAGGAGCGCCGCGGCAGAGAGCCACACGAAGGCCTTCCACGGATATGCATCCGCCCATTCCTCGCCGCCCGGGACGTTCAAAAGGATCAGCCATGCCCAGCCATACGCCGCACGCACCCATGCGCACCCGTATGCCGCCCGGAACCATCCGTTCTCGCGGGAGAGCGCACGGAAGCCGAGTAGGGAGCACAGATGCCCCACGACCGGGAGCAGATACGGCAGCCAGCCGATATTCCACATGACGCTGCACAGCGCGAGTCCGATCAGCACAAGCCGCGCCGCGCGCCGGGAAGGATTTGCCGCACGGACCGCTTCTTCGGGCGGCAGGGCGGAATCCGAGAGAGAGGCAAGCAGGGCTTCGTCGAAGCGATCGTCCGTTCTGTTCCGATCCGTCATACGAACTCACCTCCCAGCATCCCGCGCAGCTTCTTCCGGATGCGGTAGAGCCGCCCTTCCGCTGCGCGCACCGTCAATCCCGTCTCCGCCGCGATCTGTTCCGTCGACTGACGGTAATAGTATTTCCGCCAGAAAAGCGCCCTCTCCTCCCGCGTCAGGGATGCCACGGCGTCGAGCAGGATCCTGCGCCGTTCGGCGGCGATCAGCATGTCCTCCGGCGTCGGATCGGGGGACACCTCTTCCTCAAGCGCGTCTTCCGCGGGCAGGCGTCTCCGGGCGCGGGTCAGGGCGGCATTGCGGGTCAGGGCCGTGAGCCATGCCGTGAAGGATCCGCGTTCCTCGTCATACAGCCCGATCTTCTCCCAGACCCGAAGCAGCACGTCGTTGAAGCATTCCTCCCTGTCCCGCTCATCCGAAAGGATCGGCGCGATGAGATAGCGCATGAGAGGGCCGTACCGCCGCGCCAGCGCTTCTGCGCCCGCTTCGTCATGCGCGCGAAGCAGAGCGATGATCTCCCGCTCGTCCATGGACAGCCCTCCCTTCTTTTTCTCTCGTTCTATGATACGCCCGAAATCGGAAAAACCCACGCCGCGCCGCCGATTTTTCCGCATTTTTCGCACGGATCCCCGCCGGATCCCGCCCCGGCGCGCAATTCTCTCCTCAAAAAACTGCGGGGATTTTTTGGGAAAGCCCTTTACATTCTCCGGGTTTTATGCTATAATAACTTCCACGCGGAGAGGGGATCCCCCGCCGCCGATATCCGCCCTTAGCTCAGCCCGGATAGAGTACCGGATTCCGATTCCGATGGTCGTGGGTTCAAATCCCTCAGGGCGGGGACATGCCGCACAGGATAAAACTGTGCGGTTTTTTGCTGCTTGCGCGGGAAGGGATTCAAATGACGCTACATTGGCTCAACGCTTGTTTTATTGACGGGGGAACAGGGGTGTGTTATAATGGTTTCATCATAGTACAGGAGGCTTTCATTGATGAGTATTTCGGAGAAAATTACGCAGTACCGCAAAATGCGCGGGTTAACGCAGGAAACCCTTGGAGAAGCGCTCGGCATAACGGCGCAGGCTATCAGCAAATGGGAGGTCGGCTCGACCATGCCCGACATCTCCCTTCTTCCACGACTGTGCGAACTGCTGGACGTGCCGCCGGACGTGCTGCTTGAAATCCCGCAGGATTTGAGCGTCCGGTTCTTGAAGAAAACCGTGTCCGCGCTCGGAAGAGAACACTACTCGGAACATCGAGGCGTGGATATGACCTCTTTACTTCTTGACATCGTTGGGCGTACTATCGGTAATGACGGCCATAATTATGATGGCAACAATCTTCATATCAGCGATGAATTCATCCGTCTCCGACTGCAAAGGCGGGATTCCCGCGAGGGTAACGAATCGGAAAACGAATGCAAACGGATGGATGAAGCGGCGTTCCTGCTGTGCGGGACCGGGATTCAGACGGATTATCTTGCCGCCCAGCCGTCTTTACTCAATGAGTTCCTCGATCTGTTCAGGAATGAGCATACCTTTGCCGTTCTGCGGGAAACCGCGGTGAGAGAATCTGTCACATTTGCCGAGCTTGAAAAGAAGACGGGCATCCCCACGGAAGAACTCAAGGCGTCCCTGCTTTCGCTCCTTGAAATGAGTGTACTCACCGTCCAGGTCGATTCGGACGGAAAACGCGGGTATGTGCGCAATCACGGGTTTGCCGCCGTGATGATGGTGTTGGCTGCCGCCGACGCGTGCGCCTGTCTTGGCGGTCCGGGGATCAACGCCGTCTGGTCGTGTGAATGAATTGTGCAGACAGAACGCAGGGGAATCCGAACGGATCCCCTGCATTTTCTGTCCCTGCGGAAGGCGCGTTTACGCCCTGAGTTTCGCTTCCGTTTCCCGAAATTCCGGGCTGTCCCGGACAGGGTCGAAGTCCTCCTCCGCCATCGCTTCGAGAAGCTCCTCTGCCGCGCTGCCGCCAGATGACGACCAGCTTTCCATTCCCCGGAAGAGGAGGGAGGTGTGGGTGAACGATCCGCTTTTCTTTCCGGCATCCCATGCCCGCGCATGTTCCGCGGCGAGACGCAGGTGTTCGAGCGCCGTCTCCGGCTCGCCCAGACGCACGGAATACCGGGCGATCCGTCTGTGCGCGTCCGTCAATGCGCCGTGGAAGAAGCCGACGTCCCCGTCCTCGAAGAAGAGGTCCATGAGCGCGGCGGCTTTCTCCTCCACAGTCCGGAGTTCTTCGTCGGTGAAGAAGCCGTCGGCGTAGACCGTCCCGTAGCGCATGGCCTCCGTCAACACCGTCAGAAGGGCAAAGCGCAGGGAACGGGACTCCTCGACATACGCCGCCCCTTTATGCTGTTTCAGCTGGACCGACAGCACGTCCGACGTGTGCCAGAGGCCCGGGAGATGCTTTGCCAGCGCGTATGCCCTGTCTTCAAAGCCTTTTTTCAGGTATGCGTGGCTCAGGCTGAAGATGACGCTCGAGCGCGTAGGGTCATCGGTGGATTCGGCGAGGAGTTTTTCGCCGAGAGCAATAACACGGTCCGTGTCGTCCGTGCTCATGAGCCACCACCACATGAGCGTGTGGCTGTCCGGGAACTGTTTTAACCCGTCGGCAAAGATGACGTCTCCCTCGTCCGGGTTTTCCCTTGCCTCCCGGACGATTTCTTCGATGCGCTCTTCCCTCTTTGCGAGGTCGATGCCGAGCAGCTCGTCGGAGGTCACGCCGAGGACGACGCAGAGAGGCGGGAGGAGGGAGAGGTCCGGCATGGTGCGGCCCGATTCCCATTGACTGATGGCGGAGACGGTGATGTTGAGGTACTCCGCCAGCGCCTCCTGCGTGAGGCCCTTTCTGTTTCGATACTTTTTGATCTGTGATCCGAGTTCCATCATAAAAATCCTTTCGTTTCGGTATTTTTCCCTTGCAAGGTATGCCTTATGATAACACGGATTCCCGCGGGCCGCAAGACAGAGGTGCTGTCAGAAACGTTTAGCGCCGCTAAAGGCGGAGAGAACAAGAAAACCGCCGGAGATCCGACGGTTCTTTGTCTGCCCACGCGGGCGAACTTATCTCTTGGAGAACTGGGACGCACGTCTCGCCGCTTTGAGACCGTACTTCTTTCTTTCCTTCATTCTCGGGTCTCTCGTGAGGAAACCGGCCTTCTTGAGAAGGGGACGATAGGTATCGTCGGCGAGAAGAAGCGCGCGGGCGACGCCATGACGGATCGCGCCGGCCTGGCCGGAGATGCCGCCGCCGTTCACGTTGGCCACGATGTCGAACTTGCCGACCGTGTTCGTGATGCCGAAGGGCTGGTTGATGATGAGCTTCAGGGTCTCGAGACCGAAGTAATCGTCAACATCGCGGTTGTTGATGGTGATCTTGCCGGAACCGGGATACAGTCTGACGCGGGCAACGGAGCTCTTTCTTCTGCCGGTGCCGTAGAAATAAGGTTTTGCACTCGTGTACATCGTTCAATCCCTGACCTTTCTTAAATCTCGACTTCGTACGGGGTGGGCTTCTGCGCCTGCTGCTTGTGCTCGGCTCCCGCGTAAACCTTCAGGCGGGTGAGAGCCTTCGCGCCGAGGGTGTTGTGGGGGAGCATCCCCTTCACAGCCTGCATCATGGCGAAGTCCGGTCTCTCGGCCATCAGCTTGCGGTAGGAGGTCTCCTTCAGACCGCCGATGTAGCCGGAGGGGGTGCGGTAGAATTTCTGATCGAGCTTTTTGCCGGTCAGGACTGCTTTGGACGCGTTGATGATGATGACGAATTCGCCGCAGTCAACGTGGGGCGTGAATTCCGGGCGATGCTTGCCGCGGAGAATGTTGGCGGCGGTGACGGCGGTCTTGCCGAGCGGTTTGCCGGCAGCGTCGAGGATATACCAGCCGCGTTCGACGGTTTCAGGTTTTGCCATGTATGTGGACATACTGATTGTTCCTCCGATACAGATTTTTTCATACGAACAGGCCATATTATAGCACGGTGCCCCGCCTTTGTCAACCCCTTTTTCAGAAAAAATCCGATTATTTTGATTTGGCTGGTCAAAACCTCGCGTAATCGCGCGTTTTCTCACTTAAAGACCCCGTCAAGCAGCTCCCGGAGCGCGTTGGCAATCGCATCGGCGCATCCGCGGCCCACGGAATTGGTCTCCTCGTAGTGCCGGCTCCCGTCCGCGGGCTTCGCGGCTTCGAGATAGGGCGCCCCCTCGTCGACGAGAAAGTCGTCCGGCGGCACGATGTACCCGAGCTCGTCGTCCGCCAGTCCCACGATGAAGAAATCGTCAAGCCCGTAAGAGGAGAGGATCCCGGCAAGCGGTTCGGGATTCTGCCGCTCGGGATGAGCCGCGCGCTCGCCGAGGCCTCCGCCGTAGACCAGCTCCGGGAAGATCTCGCCCGGCACGAGCACGAGCGTCCGTGATCCGAGGCGCAAAACGGACAGCGAGGCCCCGAGCGCATAGCCCGTCTCCCCCTCGCCCGCAAGTGCCTCATTGCCGAGGATCCCAAGGAACTTATAATATAGGAAGACCGTATTGTCGAGCGGCACGGAGAAAGCGATCCCGGCATCCGAGAAGACAGCCTCAAGCTCCCGTTCTTCCACCGGTCTGCAGGCGTAATCCGCGAGCTTCTGCCCCGTGACGAGCAGGTTTTCCTCCGCGTCGAAGGGATCGAGGAATTCCCGCGTCATGATGAGGCCCCCGACCGCACCGGGCAGGAAGAGCGCGCGATCGCCGGTCCGCTCTTCGACGAGGTCGCAGAGGACGCCCGGATAATCCCGGCTCAGGCGGGTATTCGCGCCGCGCAGGGATTCCGCATGGGCGCCGCAGGAGAGCACCCGGATCCCCGCCCCGCCGTCGTCCGGCACGAACCGGAGCAGGTGCAGCATCGGATCCCAGACCTGCGGATCGCGCGAATCGCGGTACATCTCCTCCATCGGGACGTCCGCGGCATAAAGTGTCCCGGGTCGGCGGTCCTCATACGCCCGCAGCACGGCATCCCGGCACGCGGCGACGAGGTTGTCCATGAACGCGGGATTCTTGCCGTCCTGTGCCACGGGTCCCCAGAGGCCGAGGGTATCGAGCCCGGCGTGGTCGTGCGTCGCGATCACGTGCACGGTGCATCCGGTCTCGGCGATCAGATCGGCGAGGGAATCCCGGATCCGCGCGACGGTATCGCTCCCGAGACCCACGCAGTCGACCGACACGAGCGCGGCGCGGCAGTCCCCGGCTTCGATCCACAGCGCCGTCGCACGCTGCAGGTCGCGGACCTCGGTGATCTCCCAGCCGTTGTGATACCCGGCGATGTAGAAGGGTCCCTCGTCGGGCAGAGGGATCTCGGCATACGCATAGCCCGCAGTCCACTTCCCTGCCCCCTCCGAAGACGTGATCGGTCCGCCGCCCGCGCATCCCGCGCAGAGAAGGGCGAGCAGGAGGAGGGCATACCGGCTCAGCCGTCCGGTCCGTTTGGTTCGTTTCATGGGATACTCCTTTCCCTTCACCGGCCTCACATCAGCGCGTCGAGGCCGCCGCTTAATGCCGTCTTCACAAGGGGTCGCAGGACATCGTAGAACACGATCCCGTTCACCCGGACCGAGAGGATCGCCGTAAAGACCGCCATGAGGACGAAGATCCCCGTCGGCAGGAGCCAGAGGAGCCCCCGCCCGCGTCTGAGCCGCCTGCCGCAGAGGACCGCGCCGGCCGCACAGCAGAGCGTCGCCCACGGTACGGGCCGGATCTCTGCCTGCCGAAGCGCGGAAAAGATCTCCCCGAGCGACGGGCTCACCGGATCGAGCAGCGCGCCGAGATTCTTCACGGTGAGGACCCCCGCCGCGGAACAGAGCGCGGTGAACAGGCAGACCGCGGCGCACGCGAGGACGATGCGCCGGAAAGAGCGGCTGCGCGGTTTCTCTGGTTGCATGAGCGCCTCCGGTTACGGATGTGTTTTTCTCCATTATACCATCTCCCGCCGTTTTGTCAATCGGATGGGCAGATTTTGGGCGGATTTTTCACCTAAATTTACGCCGCCCCCTTGACAAACCGCGCGGGATGCGGTATAATTCCCACAATGGCTACGACGGAGAGGGCGGCTGTGCCCTTCGTCCCAGAGAGGCGGCGTCGCGCGGGTTCCCGTGCATGGTGTGAGCCGCTGACGAAAAGCAGCCCGCTGTAGCTCCCAAGCCGGAGGAAAGAACGCGCGTCCCCGCGTCAGTAGAATCCTCCCGTGACGGCTGCGTCAACTGCCTAAGGCTTGTCAGAGCCTGAGCGGCACACCGGATAAGAATCCCCGGGTGCAATTTGAGTGGTACCGCGGACGGCGCTGTGCGTCCTGTTCGTCTCAAAGGACTGAATCTTTGGGGCGATTTTTTTGTCCCCGACAAGGAGGGATTTCCCACCATGCAGACCAATCTCACCGGCCTCGAATTCCAGATCCGCGACATGGCGGCCCGTATCGCCGAACTGCGCCGGATCGAGGGCTACACGACCGCCGAAATGGCGGAAAAGACCGATGTCTCCGTCGAAGAATACGAGAGCTCCGAACGCGGCGAGCGGAACCTGACCTTCGCGTTCATCTACCGCTGCGCCCTTGCGCTCGGGGTCGACGTTACCGACATCATCGAAGGCACCTCTCCGACCCTCGCGGGCTACACCGTGACGAAGAAGGGCGCGGGGCAGATCATCGAAAAAGCGCACGGCATGACGTACCACTCCCTCGCCGGCGCGTTCAAGAACCGCATCTCCGAGCCGCTCTACGTCGTCGCGGAATACACCCCCGGGGCGGAACGGCGCGACATCGAGCTCACGACCCACGAGGGCCAGGAGATCGACATCGTCATCAAGGGCGCCCTGAAGGTCCAGGTCGGCGGCCACCGCGAGGTCCTGCACGAGGGCGACAGCATCTATTACGACAGCGGCACGCCGCACGGCATGATCGCGGTCGAGGGCGAGGACTGCCTCTTCTACGCGATCGTGCTCAATCCCGCGCGCAACGCGAAGGGCGAGGTCGATCTGCCGGAATTCTACGAGCACGGCAAGCTGATCGAGGCCGCCGGTCCCGCGCCGGAAGTCCCGCTCACCGAGGAGCGCATCTACCGCCGCTACACCACCGTCGTGAAGGACGAGAACCGCACGCCGGTGAAGATCACCTTCAAGAACACCGAGAAGTTCAACTTTGCCTTCGACCTCGTCGACGAGCTCGCGAAGAAGAAGCCGCAGAAGCTCGCGATGCTCTGGGTGGCAAACGACTGTGAGACGGAGCGGCGCTTCACGTTCTCCGACATGTCGAAGCTCTCGAATCAGTGCGCGAACTACTTCAAGTCCCTCGGCGTCAAAAAGGGCGACCGGGTCATGCTCGTTTTGAAGCGGCACTGGCAGTTCTGGTGCGCGATGCTCGGGCTGAACAAGCTCGGCGCAATTGCGATCCCGGCGGTCAACCAGCTCCTCGAGCACGACTTTGAATACCGTCTGCGCGCCGCGGGGATCACCACGGTCCTCTGCACCGCCGACGGCGACACCGCGCATCAGCTCGAACTGGCCGACGCGAAATGCGGGTGCCTCGTGAATAAGATCCTCGTCAACGGCAAGCGGGAGGGCTGGCGGACGTTCGATGAGGAATACCGCCTCTTCTCGAGCCACTTCGAGCGCACGGAAGACAGCCCCTGCGGCGACGACCCGCTCCTCATGTACTTCACCTCCGGCACGACCGGGTATCCGAAGATCGCGGTCCACAACCACAAGTACCCGCTCGGACACTTCCACACGGCCAAATACTGGCAGTGCGTCGATTCCTCGGACACCGGCCTGCACTTCACGATCTCCGACACCGGCTGGGCCAAGGCGATGTGGGGCAAGCTCTACGGCCAGTGGCTCTCCGAGGCGGCAACCTTCGTGTACGACTTCGACCGCTTCGACGCCGCGAAGATCCTGCCGATGTTCCACAAATACGGCATCACGACCTTCTGCGCGCCGCCGACGATGTACCGCATGCTCATCAAGGAAGACCTCTCGAAGTACGATTTCTCCTCCCTGAAGCACGCCTCCACCGCAGGTGAGGCGCTCAACCCCGAGGTCTACCGCAAGTTCGAGGAGATCACGGGGCTACAGATCATGGAGGGCTTCGGGCAGACAGAATCGACCTGCATCATCGGCAACCTGATCGGCGCGTCCCATAAGCTCGGGTCGATGGGCAAGCCCTGCCCGATCTACGACATCCGTCTGCTCTCGCCCGAGGGCGGGGAAGTCGCGGACGGCGAGACCGGCGAGATCTGCGTGAACGTGGCGGACGGCGCGCCCTGCGGCCTCTTCACGGGATACTACCTCGATGAGGAGAAGACCCGCGAGGTCTGGCACGACGGCTTCTATCACACGGGAGATTTGGCGTGGCGCGACGAGGACGGCTTCTACTGGTATGTGGGCCGCGCCGACGACGTCATCAAGTCCTCCGGCTACCGCATCGGTCCGTTCGAGATCGAAAACGTCATCATGGAACTGCCCTACGTGCTCGAATGCGGCGTCTCCGCGGTCCCGGACGAGATCCGCGGGCAGATCGTCAAGGCGTCCATCGTCCTCGTGAAGGGCAAGGTCGGAACGGAAGAGCTCAAAAAAGAGATCCAGGACTACGTCAAGAAGAACACCGCGCCGTACAAATACCCCCGCATCGTGGAATTCCGCGACGAACTCCCGAAGACCACGAGCGGAAAGATCATGCGCAGCAAGCTGTAAGATCCGCCAAAGCGAAAGGAGGGCGTCATGAAACAGGAATTCCGCGAAATGCTCGACGCGATGCACCGCTACAACCGCGGATCGCTCGCGAAGGATTTCTTCGGCCTCGACCCGGACGAGCGGTACGATCTTCTCGTCGTCGCGCCGTCGTGGCTCCCGGCGAAGATCTTTTCCGAAGTCCGCGTCCTCGTGTCCCCGCGCGCGGAGCATGCGGTCATGAAGGGCTACCACCTCTACTGGATCAACAAGAAGATCGCGTGGATCGTCTGCGGGAACGGGGCCTCGAACCTCATCGACGCGCTCGCCGTCTGCGGGGAGCTGGACTTCCGGCGGATGCTCTTCGTCGATTCGGCGGGGAGTCTTGTGCCGGAGTACAAGGTCGGCGATTTCTGCACGCCGTCGCAGGCCGTCTCGGGTGTCGGCGCGGACGCGTATCTCGGGCGGCGGCTGGCGGACTACGAACTGTTCCGCCGCGTGACGCCGTACGATCCCGCGTTCGTCGACCGGGTGATCGGCCTTGCGCGCGAAGCGGGACACAGCTTACAGAAGGCGTCGGTCTTCTCGTCGGATTCGATCGTGCTGGAATACCGTCACCTCGACGAGATCCGCGCGTTCGGGACCGATCTCATCGAGATGGAGACGGCGTCGTTCTATCTCCTCGCGGACCTTCTCGAGAAGCCCGCCGCGGCGCTCTTAGCCGTGAGCGACAATCTGGCGGACGGATCCCCGCTCGCCGGACGGAGCGACGAGGAGCGTGCGCCTTACGACCGGACGCGGTTCCGTGCCGTGCCGGAGACGATCCTCAAGGTCGCGGCGATGGAGGACTGAACGCCTTCACGGACAATGAAACAACGCCCCTCTCCGGGTGGCGCATTCGCGTCGTCCGGGAAGGGCGTTTTCGTTTTGCGCGGCGGGAGGCCGCTCTCAGAATTTCGGCACGATCACGGGCTCGCCCCCCCGCAGGGCGGATTCGTGGGCGCAGAGGCCCGCCGCCGTGATGTTGCCGCCGAGGTGCTCGTCGATCCACGGTTTGCGCTCCTCGACGCAGCTCATGACGAACTCATGGACAAGGTGCGCGTGCGAGCCGTGATGACCCGCGCCGGCGCCTTTTTTCAGGGAATCCTGCGGGTTGAGCGGATCGTAATTCCCGCCGACGGTGAAGTGCCACAGCTCCTCGGGCAGATCGGCGTAGTAGTTCGGCATGGGCGTGACCTCCGCCGTCGTGGGTCTGCCGCGCCCGCCGGTCGGCTCGCCGAGGGTGGTGATGATCGGGTCATCCCAGTCGGCAAAGCCCCATTCAAAGCTCTTCTTCGATCCGAAGACGTGCATCCCCTCCTGATACAGCCGCGCTGTCTCGAAGAGGGACCGGGTCGCCTCTCCCTTGAGGCCGTTCTCAAACTCGAAGATCGCCGTTTCGATCGGATAGGGATTGCCGTACTTCCGCACCATCCACTCGGCCATGGTCCCCGAGCCGAAGCAGTTCACCCGGCAGATCCGGGAATCCGACAGGCCGATCATCGGCGCGATCGCGTGGGTCCCGTACCACATCGGCGGCAGGCCCATCCAGTAATCCGGCCAGTTCGCCATGTCCTGATAGTGGGACCCGCGGAAGAACTGGATCTTGCCGAACTCGCCCGCCTCCTTCATGTGCTTCGCGTAGAAGTACTGGTAGGTATAGAGCGTCGTCTCCATCATCATGTAGTTCTTCCCGGACTTGCGCTTCGCCTTCACGATCCGGCGGATGTCGTCGAGCGAGGTCGCCATCGGGACGGTGCAGGCGCAGTGCTTCCCCGCTTCGAGAACCGCGACGGTCTGCTCGGCGTGCAGCGGGATCGGTGTGACGAGATGGACCGCGTCGATCGAGGGATCGCTCAGAATCGCCTCAAAGCTCTCCGCTGTCCGCGCGCCGCCGACGTAATCGCAGGTATTCCGCAGCACGTCCGGGTTTGTGTCATAGAGCGTCACCTCCCCGACGTTCGGGTGCTCCTTGTAGATGGCCGCAAACGCGCCGCCGAAGCCCAGCCCGACGAGCGCGACGTTGATTCTCTTCATGATCCGAACCCTCCTCCGGTTCAAAATGACGGAAATCCGAAAACAGGGGAAGCCCTCATGAGGGGATCCCCTGTCCGTTTGTTTATGTCAGCGGTTCAAAATCGGCCGCGCCGTGCTTGCAGAGCGGGCATACGAAGTCTTCGGGCAGGTCCTCGCCCTCGTAGACGTAGCCGCACACCTTGCAGACCCAGCCCTTCTTGCCGGCCGTCTCCGGCTTCGGCTTGACGTTCTGCTGGTAATACGTGTAGGTCATGGTGTCCCGGTCGGAGAGGACGCGGGCCTCGGTCACGGTGCAGATGAACATGCCGTGCGTATCGAGATCGACGTAGCTCTCGACCTTCAGGGACATGAAGGAATTGACGTACTTCGGCAGGAACACGAGCCCGTTGTCCGAACGCAGGACTTCCTGGCCCTCAAACTTGTCGACGTTTCTTCCGCTGCGGAAGCCGTAGCACTCGAACACCGAGAACGGCGCGTCGGTCGACAGGCAGTTGACGTTCATGATGCCGGTCTGTTGAATGATATGATGCGAGTAGTTCTGCTTGTTGATCGTCACGGCCACCCGGTTCGGCGTGTTGGTCACCTGCGAGACCGTGTTCACGATCAGGCCGTTGTCACGCTTGCCGTCGTTCGAGGTCACGACATAGAGGCCGTAGCCGATGTTGAAGAGCGCGGTCAGGTCGTTCTTGTTCGCCTTTTCGGAGGACTGCTGCTCGTATTCGCGGCAGAGCTCGGAGGCGACCTTTTCGATCGCGTCCTTCGTCTCGTCCGTCATCGCGGACTTGATCGTCACGACGGGATCGAGGATGGTGAGGTCCTTCGATTTTTCAAAGAGCCCCTTGATGACCTTCGCCGCCATGGGCGCCCAGGTGCCGTTTTCGATGATCGCCACGGTGCGCTTCTGATAATTCCGCTCGGTCAGGGCTTCGACGAACTGCCGCATGAACGGGAAGATGTCCGCGTTGTACGTCGTCGTCGCGAGCACGAGCTTGGAATACCGGAACGCGTCCTCGACGGCCTCCGCCATATCGGAGCGGGCCAGATCGGTGAGGACGACCTTCGGGCAGCCCTTGTCGCGCAGCTTGTCCGCCATGAGCTCCGCCGCCTTCTTCGTGTTGCCGTAGACGGAGGTATAGGCCACGAGCACGCCCTCGCTCTCGGGGGTGTAGGAGGACCAGGTGTTGTAGAGGTTCAGGTAATAGCCGAGGTTTTCGGTGAGGACCGGACCGTGGAGCGGGCAGATCGTGCGGATATCGAGATTCGCCGCCTTTTTGAGGACCGCCTGCACCTGCGCGCCGTACTTGCCCACGATGCCGAAGTAGTACCGCCGGGCCTCGCACGCCCATTCCGCCTCGACGTCGAGCGCGCCGAACTTGCCGAAACCGTCCGCGGAGAAGAGGCATCCGTCGAGGGAGTCGTAGGTCATCATGACCTCGGGCCAGTGGACCATCGGTGCGAAGAGGAAGGTGAGGGTGCGGCCGCCGAGGTCGAGGGTGTCGCCCTCCTTCACTTCAATGCGGTTCTCGAAGTCCTTGCCGAAGAACTGCTTCATCATGGCGAAGGTCTTCGCGTTGCCGACGATCGCGGCGGAGGGATAGGTCTTCGTGAAGTTGAGGATATTGGCGGAGTGGTCGGGCTCCATGTGCTGGACGATGAGGTAGTCGGGCGCACGTCCGCCGAGGGCTTCCGCGAGATTGTCGAGCCATTCATGCCCGAAGCGCGCGTCCACGGTGTCGAAGACGGCGATCTTCTCGCCTGCGACGACGTAGGAATTGTAGCACATCCCGTCCGGGACGACGTACTGTCCCTCGAACAGATCGATCTTGTGATCGTTCACGCCGGCGTAGAAAACGGTGTCGGTGATCTTTTTCATGATGTCCTCCGAATGAATGGGTGTTGGGATTGCTTCTATTATATCGGATCGCGGAGGGATTGTCAAGGGAGACAAGAAAAACGAACGGCGAAAAGTGGACGGGAGCAGCGGAGGAGAAAAATCTGCCGATTTCATGATAATTTCATCCGCGCGATCTCTTTACAAAATCATTTCCGTATGGTATAATGCGGAGTGCATTCTCTGCATGGAATGTGTTAAGAATTGTCCTAAAGAAGCACTTTGATTTTTCCTGTTTAGAGTGACAAATCCGTATTTACAGAGGTTATGTATGGAATTCAGAAAAATCTTTGATACAATCCCCGAGCAATTCGATAAGTTCAGGCCGAAATACAGCGGGGAATTATTCGAATATTTGATAAACTTCACACAACTTGGCCCGGAGAAGAAAGTTCTGGAGATCGGTCCCGGGACCGGACAGGCAACGGACCAGATCCTTGGAACGGAATGCGATTATAACGCCATTGAGCTTGGCGAACATCTCTGTGCAAAGATGAGAGAAAAGTATGATCAGTACCCTAACTTCCATATCGTGAACGATGACTTCATTACTTACGATTTCGGCCAGCAGCGATTTGATCTGATCTATTCTGCAGCGACCATCCAATGGATTCCGGAAGAAACAGCTTTTTCAAAAACGTTCGGGCTGCTTAAGCCGGGCGGGACCCTTGCAATGCTGCTGACAAAATCTGATTACCGGACACCGAACGAGGAGCTTTAT
>JAFZPN010000097.1 GCA_017550315.1 Clostridia bacterium | reverse complement strand
TCGTCGTCGCGGGTCGAGAAGTCGACCATGCAGCCCGCTGCCACGCCGTCGGTCAGGTCGTTGGACTGGGTCACGAAGCCGTACTGGTCCTTGCTGTCCTTGGAGCCGTTGGCGTTCAGATCGATATACGCGGCGGAGGCGAACTCGGAAACCTTGTCCATCGTCCACTCGCCCTCGTCCACCACGGAATAGAGGTTGACCTCCGGATAGTAGTTGCCGAAGATCGTGGAGTTGACGTAGATGACGTACATGCCGCCGGTGTAGCGCAGCGCGATATCGCCGGTCGCCCAGTAGTACTTTTCTCCGTCGTAGCTCATGTTCTTCATGTAGCCGGAGCCCCAGTATTCGCGGTCAAAATCGTTGTAGGGGAAGTTTTCCTTGTTGTTCAGGTTGAAGAGGATGCCCTCGGAAGCCAGAACGATATTGTAGTACTGATAGCCGCCGAACACGTCGTAATCGGCGGTGCCGGACTTGACCATATTGCGGATGGTCGTGCCGTTTTTGCCGGAGTCGGTGACGACCTCGGGCTGGTCGATCGCGATGTTGAGGCGGTCAGTGACGACGAGGTTGCGCTGATAGACGGCGGTGTCGACCACTTCGCCGGTATCTTCTTCCGCGTAGATGGAGAGCTCGGTGATGTTGCCGTTCGCGCCTTCGGTGAGAAGGAATTTCAGGCTGCGGCCGCCGAAATCCATGGTCTCGGGCATGGAATCGAGGAAGCGCGCGGTCTCTTCGACCTCTTCCGTCAGATCGGCGGTCGGGGTCTGGGCGGTCGTCGCGGTCTTGGGCTCGTCGTCCGCGTTCGCGCTGTTGTTGGAGCAGGCCGCGAAGGAGGCGAGGAGGAAGAGCGCGGCGAGGATGCAGGACAGGATTCTCTTCATGTCGGGTTCCTTTCGGTGATGGTTTTGAGGGAAACGGACGTTTCCGTGTTTCGGGTAAACAGAATTATACCACATGCCGCGCCGGATTGCAATGACCCCCGCGCAAAAAAACACGGAAAAGGGGAAGAACCCGGCGGTTTCTGTTTACGGTTACCGGTTTTCCGTCCGGTAGCCGGCATAAAGGCTTTCGTCGAACCGCGCGACGTCTTCCGCGGGGTCAAGATCGATCGCCGATACGGCCGTGTAGATCACCGTCCCGCCGTCCTTCGTGCCGTATAATTCCAAAAGGATCCCCGTCTCCTCATCGACCGTCATGCGGAACGAATCGATCCCGTGCTTTGACGCCAGGTACGGGGAGGGCGTCCCCCGGAGCACGGCACAGCGCCTTCCGAGATACGTCTCGCCGGTCCCCTCGATCTCCCAGTCGTCGAAATCCTTTAAGTAGCTGAACGCGATTTCCTGCGGGAAGACGGCATAGGATGCGAGGGGGCAGTTCGTGATGTTGTTCCGGTACACATAGACCGGGATCCCGTCCTCCATCACCTTGATCCTCTCGGCGAGCGGGATGTACGGCGCTTCTTCCCGGGCATACACGGGCAGATAATTTCCGACACACAGTTTTTCGCCGTGATCGACCGTCACCATGCCGGTCTCTTGGTCGCTGAACGTCTCCGAGACCGTGGTCCCCGCCTCCCGGACAACCTGACAGGAACGCCCGCCGCTCAGATCGATCTGAAAGTCGATCTCCCTGACGGTTCCGCCGATCATGTTGGTTTCCAGGGACAGGAAGAGTCGGTCAAAACGGTCGACGGTGTTCAGCATCCGGGAAAAGAGGGCGGTCTTGGGGTCAGTAAAAGATTCCTCCGTCGGTGCGGCGTCCTCCGGGAGGGCGTTCCCGGACAGCGCCGCGCCGGAGAAATCGGGGACGGCAAAATCGTCGAGGATGTCCGCCCTCTCGCGCTCGGTGAGATCGTCCGCTTCGAGCGGGTTTCCCGCGCTGCGTTTGAGCCCTTTGATAATCATATCGCAGACGAACTCATCGAACACGATCTGTTCCATCGTGCCGCGGGACTCGATGTAGTAGCGGGTCCCGCCCTCCTCAAATTCCGCGATATACACGCCGGGGACGGTTCTCTCCCTGCCCGAGGCGGTGGTATACGTCGACGCCGGGATGACCGACGCGTAGACCTCGATGCCGCCGACGTCGGTATAGACCGCTTCCGCGTCATAGGTATAGTCGACCGTCGAAGGCTTCCCGTTCAGGGACGCGTCCAGCCTCAGCCCCGGCGCGGTGTCGCTTTCATGATCTTCCCGGATGTCCACGATGACGTTCCAGATCTCGTCCGTTTCCGTATTCTCCACCTTGTAGCATTTGCACGCATAGGCCTTCATGGCCGCGGGGATGCAGCGGCCGAAATCGCAGTCAAGCAGGACGGACGCTTCCCCGAGATCGATGTTTTTCACTTCGATCTCCGGCGCGTACAGCGGCGCCTCCATCGATTCGGAGATCACTTCGTTGTAATAGAGCGTCATCTCATGCGGAGCCGCCTCCCGCTGCGCCTTTGCCCACAAGAAGACCCCCGCCGCGATCAGGCACAGGCACGCCGCTGCCGCGATTCCTTTGCGCCGCAGCTTTTTTGCGTTGCCCGCAGACCCGCTTCCGGCGAACAGTTTGCGCATCCGCCGGTCGTGCCGCGCGCTGATCCGGACGTCGGAGACATCCAGCGCCTCGATCCTATGCCACCTCTCCCCGGCGAGCTCGAGAAGCGCCGCCCGGATCATGCCGTCGAGGCGTTCCTCAGCCGTTTTCGCTTTCATGGTCATATCCCTCCTCCTTCAGCCGCCGGATCACGTCTTCCCTGGCGCGTTTGAACCGCTGCCGCGCGGCGCTCTCCGTGATCTTCTCCTGCTCCGCGATCTCCCGATAGGACAGCTCTTCCAAAATTCTCATCTGGAGGATCTCCCCCTCCGCGCGCGGGAGCGTTCGGATGATCTCCCGGATGTGCGCGGCGTTGCTCTCGGAAACGACGAGGTCCTCGGGCGTACGGATTGTGTCTTCCGCCGGCAGATCCTCGCCGGTCTCCCCGTACTCCGCGGGCAGGGAGACGAAGCCGATCCTTCCGCTGCGCCGCCTCTCGTTTCTGCACAGATTGTCGCAGGTGCGGATGAGGATCGCCCGGAGTTCCTCATCCGGCAGCCTGCCGTAACGCCCGTATTGCTCCATCACCCGGACAAAGGCATCTTCGAGGATATCTTCGCAGTCCTTGTAGGTGGACACGCCGTCCAGCTTCCTGCGGATATATTTCACGAGATTCGCCCGGACCGCTTCCCACAGCCGGAGAAAACGTTCCTGTCCTTCGGGCGGGAGCGTCATGAGAACGGATAAAAACATGCGTCCCTCCTTGATCTAACCCTTCCTGCCTGTCTGCGCGGGGCGGGAGACGGTCCTCTGCGCCGCGCCCTTTTGACCCTTCATGCAGGAAAAACAATCCTGCCGCGGTTTTGTGACAGGATTGTCGGAGAAATCTGAAAATTGTTTCTGAAATCGGGAGTAGACGGATCCCCTCACCCGAAAAGCAGGGAGATCGTCAGCAGCGAGACGAACAGGGCCTCCGCGGCGATCCCGACGGCATTCATCACCGTCACGGCGCGCTGCCGCAGGATCCGCGCAAGCAGCCGGCAGAGGAGGACGCCGATGAGCGCGCCCGCCGTGTTCATGAGAAGATCGGTCACGTCCGCCGCGCCGATGGCGAAAGCGAACTGCACGATCTCAAAGAACAGACTCAGGCAGAAGCCGATCAGAACGGGGAAAAAGAAGTTCTTTTTTGCAAAGAACGCGGAGAGATACGCGCCGAGCGGGACGAAGACCGCGATGTTCGCGAGCATCTCCCGGCGGGTCTCGCGCATCCCGGTCTCCCGCGCCGCGAAGGGGATGAGCTCAAGGCGGCGGGACGAACCGAGATACGCCCATTTGGTCGGCGGCGCGAATTTGAAGAGCACGAGCCAGACAAGCAGGAAGAGATAGATGCCGAAGACGATCTGTGCGATCTTTTTCTGTTTGGGGGTCATGACATGCCTCCTGTAAATGGGGATGGGGTTGGCGGTGTTCATCGTTTGATCTCAATCACGGCGACGCTTCCCGCGGGCGCGGTGCGGTAGGGCTGGATGAGCTTGTCCAGCGCGGTATAATAGGCTGCGTCGTCCGCGTCGGGTCCCAGCTCCGCGAGAAACGCCTGCCATACCTCGTCGGACAGCTTCCATCCGACGCTCAGTCGGAAGTCGTCGACGCGGACGGAGGTATAGTACAGTCCGTTTTCCGTGCTGAAATACACGTCCTCCCACGCCGGAACGACCCAGCCGACCTCCTCCGCGTCCGCCCCGACGATCAAATCGCCTACGGCGGCGCCTTCCTCCGTCACCATCCACGCCTGCGGCTTTGCGTCCGGACTGACCGTGCCGTCCGGGTTTGCGTCCTTCGCGGAGAATACCACGAAATCCCCGTTTTTGCCTTCCCGATAGACGGGACTTCCGCCGCCGACGGCATGGGAATACGTCAGTCCGTACTGCGCCGACAGGGAGGAGAACGGCCGATCCAGCTCCTCGCGGAGGTGCCGGATCCATCCCATGGTCGGCTGGTTGACGGCGTCCGGATTCCAGACCACTTCGCACCCCTCCGGGAACTGCATGGCGGAGGCGATGGCGCGCAGGGACCGGGACGCGCGGTCATAGTCCGCCGAATCCCCGACCGTGAACTGCACGTCGCTGGGCATGTGCAGGGTAATGTCGTAGGTCTGCCCGTCGGGATACGTCACCGTCGCGATCTCCATGACCGCCCACTGCCAGCCGTGGATTTCCCTGTGGGGCATGACGCCGATGCCGCCGAGCCACCCGCCGTACTCGTTCCGTTCGACCTCCGTGCGGCAGTAGAAATCCATGCGGGATACGTCTCGATTGTTTGTGCCCGACCACGGCAGGACCTCGCCCTCCCACCAGGCGGGGACGGTCAGGGTGTACCATCCGCCGGGAGCGGTGAGGGTCGTGTCAAAGGGCTGCGCCTCCGTGAGCGTGAACCGCCTGCGCAGGGCGGGATCGAGGATCCGGGCGGCGATGGCGGCGGCTTCGCACCGGCGGATCGGTGTGTCGGGCAGGAAGGTGCCGCGCGCGTCGTTCCCCGTGAGGATGCCCGCGCGGTACAGGCGGTAGATGCCCGCGGTCAGCGCGTTTTCTTCGAGATCGGGAACAGCGCCCGGAACGACCTCATTGATCTCTGCCGCACCGTCTCCGACCGCCGCCGCAAGCAGGCGCGCGAAATTCCGGCGGACACTGAGATCCGTGGTTTCCAAGGAGGCGAATCCTCTGATATTGCGCTCCGCATATTGAGAATAGGTCCGGTACCACGGCCGATTCGGTTCCGGGTACACCTCTTCGTTTTTGTGATCCTCGTAATAGCGATCCGCGGCGTCCGGGGAGCCGGTCGTCAGGATCGCATGCACACGGGCCGCAATCGTGAGCGCTTCCGCGTAGGTGATATGCCCATCCGGATCGAAGACGCCGTCCCCTTTGCCGATCATGAGGCCGGCCTTTGCGACCGCCTCGACGTCGTCGAAGAACCAGTCCTCCGCGGAGACGTCGTCAAACGTGCCGGGCTCTGCCGCGTAGCAGCAAAGGCCGAGCAGGGCGAAGAGGACAAAGAACAGAAGGAATTTTTTCATGAGAAACCTCCGTGCGGTGTTTCTTTTTCATTTAGACGAACAAAAGCGGCAAAAAGTTCCGTCCGAAACCCCAAAAAGCGGGAAAATTCAGAAAAATCGAATTGCGCGGCCCTCATCCCGCGAAAGCGAGCGCGTCCGGGGCGGCGGGATCGAATTCCGCGGCGAAGGAGTCGACGCCGTTATAGACCTTATACACCGTCCCCGTGTACTTCTCCACCCAGAACGGGAAGATCACCGGGAAGACGTAGAAGTTCTCGTTCTCCTCCGAGGGGGCGAGATGCGCGATCACCCAGCGCAGGTATTCGGCGTCCGGGACATATCCCGCGGGCTTTTCCGCGAGCGGCGTGAAGGGACCGTAGATGTTCTCGTACGCCGCGGTGAGGGCTTCGCGCAGGATCTCGCGCGCCTCATCCTCGGTCAAGGGTTCCGCGGCGTCGGCGGGATGCGTCAGGCCGTCGACCGTGCGGCGCGCATCCGGGGAGATGAGGCGGGTGAGGATCGCGGCCAGCTCGCAGCGGCGCAGGCCGTCGTCCGGGTGAAACGCGCCGGTCCCGTCCATACCGGTGAGGACCCCCGCGCGGTACAGGAGGTAAATGCCCGCGGACCGGGCGCTCCCGTCGCTCGGCACGTCGGGGATCGCACCCTCCGCGACGATGTTGATGGGGGAGAGCCATGCCTCGTCCCCAAGGGCATTCGCGAGGATCGCGGCGGCCCCTCCCCGCCCAATCGGGCTGTCAATGGGGCTGTCTGCCTCGCCCGTGCCGTCCCAGATGCCGTGCTCCTCGGCGTACCGGGCATAGGGCGACCACCAGCCATTTGCGCCGGATCCCGCGGGGTCGGTGGCCGATCCAGGATCGGCGGAGCCCGCAGCGATGGCGTGGACGCGGGAGGCGACCGTGAGGACCTCGGCGCGCGTCACCCACCCGTCGGGATCGAAGACGCCGTCTCCCCGCCCGATCATGAGGCCCGCGGTGTACGCGCCCATCACGCCGCCGAAGAACCAGTCGTCTTCCGAGACGTCCGCGAACACCCCGTCGGTCCACGGATGCACGAGCGGAAATCCCGGCAGCCGCCCCGTCGCATGGACGCCTCCGGCCGCGGACGAAAGCAGCGCGAGGAGCAGAAGAATGGCAAGCAGTTTTTTCATTTTCATCGTTTTCATTACAAATCCCTCCGGATCGGCGTTGAGTTTATCTTCATAAACCCATTATACCGCATCCGGAGGGGATTGTCAAGGGGGAATAGGAAAAACGTCTGCGCGGGTTCAATTCCTCTCCGCCAGCCGCAGAAAGGACAAGAACGGGGATTCGCTATTGGATTTCACATACATACCAATGCTCCGAACGCCACTGAACGGAATCCGCGAGTTCCGACAGAGGCATGATCCGGATGCCATTTTCCTCCCGCAGCAGAATCCACGTCTGACCGTTATAGGTTCTTTTCAGCGTGGAACTCATATCAAGCTGATCCGTGATTTGGGTGATGCCCTGTCCGCGGCGTACAGTAACCAAGGTCTCGACATATACATCCCGCCCGTCCTGACCCAGGACAAACTCTCCGATCCGTGCAATCAGGGTTTCGGCGTCTCTTACTCCGAGCACCGCAATCCCGCCGATCGCTTCTTCGCCCTCATGTTCCGAGCGGATCCGGACTGTTTCCGATGTTCCATCTTCCCATTTTATCAGGATTTCCGCTTCTGGCGACCAATCCCGTCCGTCCGCGGGGATACGCCGAACCGTGGTTTCCACCGATCCGAACAGCGCTTTGCTTCTTTCCGAGGAAACAAGACGGGCCTCATTCCCTGACACATCGAGCTCGGCGGCGATTTCCCACAAGTCGGAATCGCGCGTATGGAGGCAGACGACACCTTCTCGAACGGCTGTCATCTGATCGGACAAGGTGAGTTCAGGAAGATCCGTGCCCATGTGAGAAGAGCCGAGCAGCTTTTCCCGGTTCGCCTTCAGGATCAGATTGTTCCTCCCGTCGGCGAAATAGAAGTTCCCCGCGGCGTCCGCAGCGAGCATGTACGCCGTTAAACGTCTGTTCGCAAACGGGTACGAATAGACGCCGACCAGTTCCCCGCCGGGCGTGTATTCGGCGACGCTGTCGCTCAGCTGAAGCAGGAGAAGATTCCCGGAAGGCGTAAACGCGAAATCGCAGATCGCGTAATTCATATAGGAATCATGGTAGGTAAAATCCAGTTCGGGATGCTTTTCCTTTGCCAGCGTGATGGAGCCTCCCGCCTTTGCGGTTTCCAGTCCGCTGACCGTCCGGCGCAGCGCGGGATCGATGAGGCGCGAGACAATGGCGGCCACCTCGCACCGCCGGACTTTCGATTCCGGCCGGAAGGTTCCCTTGTCGTCCATGCCCGTCAGCACGCCCGCGCGGTAGAGACGGTACACATTTTCCG
>JAFZPN010000096.1 GCA_017550315.1 Clostridia bacterium | reverse complement strand
GATCCCGGTCCACCGCCACGGAGATCTCGTTCACGCGCGGCAGGGGATGCATGACGATGAGGTCGTCCCGACCGAGCGTCATCTTCTGGGGATCGAGGATGTAGCTGTCCTTCAGGCGGAGGTAGTCCTCCTCGTTGAAGAAGCGTTCCTTCTGCACGCGCGTCATGTAGAGCACGTCGAGCTCCGGCATGGCCTCCTCCAGGCTCGCCGTCTGACGGTAGGGGATGCCCTTGGCTTTGAGCGCCTCCTCCTTCACGTAGCTCGGGAGCTTGAGCTCCGCCGGGGAGATCAGCACGAAGCGCATGTCCTCGTACCGCGAGAGCGCGTTGATGAGGGAGTGCACGGTCCGGCCGAACTTGAGGTCCCCGCACAGGCCGACGGTCAGACCGGAGAAGCGCTTCTTCTCGCGCCAGATCGTGAGGAGATCGGCGAGGGTCTGCGTCGGATGGCAGTGGCCGCCGTCATCCGCGTTGATGACCGGGATCATCGCGTTGCGGGCTGCCACAAGCGCCGCGCCTTCCTTGGGGTGACGCATCGCGATGATGTCGGCGTAGCAGCTGATGACCTTTGCCGTGTCGGCGACGCTCTCGCCCTTGGAGGCCGAGGAAGACGCCGCGTCGGTCATCGAGAGGACGTTGCCGCCGAGCTCGTACATGGCGGCCTCGAAGCTCATGCGCGTGCGCGTGGACGGCTCGAAGAAGAGCGTCGCGAGCTTCTTGCCCCGGCACTTTTCGGCATAGGCCGCGGGGCGGGCGATGATGTCCTCTGCCGTGGCGATGAGGGCGTCGAGCTCGCTTACCGAAAGATCGAAGATGTCGATGACGCTTCTCATTTCGCCCCTCCGATCCAGCTCTCGTCGGACGGATTGTCCCGGAAAGCGATGAGCCGCGCGATGTCCTCGGGACGGATGTAATGCTCTTCGGCGGCGACCTCGGCGATCACGTCGAAGTTCGTGAGAGAGACGTTCTGCACCTTCGCCTCAGCGAGCCTCTCGAGGCCTTTTTTCATGCCGTAGGTGAAGATCGACACGATCCCGCATACGTCTGCGCCGGCTTCCCGGAGGACGTTCACGACCTCGATCACGGAGCCGCCCGTCGAGATGAGATCCTCCACGACGACGACCTTCTGACCGGGCAGAAGCCGTCCTTCGATCTGGTTCTGGCGGCCGTGATCCTTTGCGCCGGAGCGGACATATCCCATCGGCAGGCCCATGAGGTGCGCGGTGATGGCGGCGTGCGCGATCCCGGCGGTGGACGTGCCCATGAGGACCTCCACATCGGGGTAGTGCTCGCGGATGAGGGATGCGAGGCCCTGTTCCACGTCGGTCCGCACTTCGGGCGCGGTCAGGGTCAGGCGGTTGTCGCAGTAGACCGGGCTCTTGATCCCCGATGCCCAGGTGAACGGTTCCTCGGGACGGAAGAATACGGCCTTGATGCTCAAAAGATCCTTCGCGATCAGTCTGGCAAGCTCCATGGTGGTCTCCCTTCGTTCTTTTATTCTGTCATTTTAATCTACAAAATCTTCCACACACCGCCGGTACGCATCCACAGGGTCTGCGGCGGCGGTGATCGGGCGGCCCACGACGATGTAGTCCGAGCCGATCTCCCGGGCGGCGGCAGGCGTCATCACGCGCTTCTGATCGCCGATCTCGCCGTCGGCAAAGCGCACGCCCGGTGTCACGGTCAGAAAGTCCGCGCCGCAGACTTCGTGCACCTTGCCCGCTTCGAGGGGCGAGCACACCACGCCGTCGAGCCCCGCCCGCCGCGCGTTCTCCGCGTAATGCATTACAACGCGGTCGATCGGCTCGCGGATCCAGAGATCGTTTTCCATCGCCTCCTGATCGGTCGAGGTGAGCTGCGTGACGGCGATGAGCAGGGGACGGGTACCGTCCGGACGGGTCAGGCCTTCGAGCGCGGCTTCCATCATCCGCACGGTCCCGGACGCATGGCAGTTCACGATGTCGACGTCGAGGGAGGAGAGGACCGCCATCGTTTTTTTCACCGTATTCGGGATGTCGTGGAGCTTGAGGTCGAGGAAGATCCGGTGCCCCCGCTCCTTGATCGCCCGCACGACGGCGGGACCTTCAGCATAGAAGAGCTCCATGCCGATCTTCACAAAGGGTTTTCTGCCCGTGAACCGGTCGAGGAAGGAGAGAGTCTTCTCCGCCGACGGGAAATCACAGGCGATGATGACGTCGCGTCCCATTACTGTGCGCCTCCTATGATGCTCTCGAGCGTATCGATGCCGTATTTCTCCATGACGCGCGGGAGGTCTTCGACGATTTTCTTCGATGCGTAGGGATCGATGCAGTTCGCCGCGCCGACGCCGACCGCGGTGGCACCTGCGTACATCATTTCGATGACGTCCTCCGCGGAGGATACGCCGCCGATGCCGACGATCGGGATGTTCACGGCGGCGCGCACCTGATAGACCATCCGGAGCGCGATCGGGAACGCCGCGGGGCCGGAATAGCCGCCCATCCGGTTCGCGATCACGGGACGGCCGGTCCTGAGATCGATCCGCATGCCGTAGAGGGTATTGATGAGGCTCACGCCGTCCGCGCCCGCGTCTTCGCAGGCCTTCGCGATCGCGACGATGTCCGTCACGTTCGGCGTCAGCTTCATGATGCAGGGCTTTGTTGTCACGGCCTTGACCGCCGCTGTCACTTCCGCCGCGCCTTCCGGGGTCATCCCGTAGGACTTGCCGCCCTTCTTCACGTTCGGACAGCTGATGTTGACCTCGAGCCAGCCGACCTGCTCCTCCTTGTCGAGGCGCGCGCAGAGCTCGACGTATTCCTCGACGGAGAATCCGCCGACGTTGGCCATGACCGGCTTGTGAAAGACCTTCGCGAGCTTCGGGAGCTCCTCGGAGATCACGCGGTCGATGCCCGGGTTCTGCAGCCCGATCGCGTTGATGAGGCCCGCCGAGCACTCCGCGATCCGGGGCAGGGGATTGCCGTAGCGCGGTTCCTTCGTCGTGCCCTTGAAGGAGAAGGTACCGAGGCAATTGATGTCGTAGAGCTCCGCAAATTCATAGCCGTACCCGAAGGTCCCGGAGGCGGGGATGACGGGGTTGTCCATTTCGATCCCGCAGAGGGTGACGTTCAGTTTTCCCATACGATCTCCTCCTTCCGGAAGACCGGTCCTTCGCGGCAAACGCGCTTGTATCCGCCGTCCGCCGTCTTCATCGAGCATCCCATGCACGCGCCGAAGCCGCATCCCATCCGCGCCTCAAAGCTGAACTGCCCGGAGGTGTGGGTCTTCTCATACACCGCGCGGAGCATCGGGAGCGGGCCGCAGGTATAGAAATAGCTGCAATCCGCGGGCAGAGCGTCGGTCACAAATCCCTTCTCGCCCGCCGATCCGTCCGCCGTGGTGACGGTCACGTCGACGCCGAGCGCGCGGAATTCGTCCGAGAAGAAGATCTCCTCCGCCGTGTTGAAGCCGAGGATCGCGCGGACCGGCTTCCCTTCGGCAAGGAGCGCCTTTGCCAGGCCGTAGAGGGGCGGGATCCCGACGCCGCCGCCGAGGAGCAGGGGCCGATCCCCGGACATCGCGGTATCATAGCCGTTGCCCAGGCCGCAGAGCACATCGAGCGCGGTGCCGGGCTGCATGGCCGCCATCGCCTCGGTGCCGTGGCCGACGACCTTGTAGAGGAGGGTCAGCACGTCGCCCTCGATGTCGCAGACGGAGATCGGGCGGCGGAGATAGAAGCCGGGAACGGCGATGTTGCAGAACTGCCCCGGACGGGTGAAGGACGAGAGATCGCCCGCGAGGCGCATCCGGTAAACGCTTTTTGTCAGCGCGTCGTTGGAGAGAACGGTCAGGGTTTCCTGTTTCAAGGGATACCTCCTTCGGTTGCGATTCGGATCAGGAATCGATGGTGGAGATCGTCAGGGTCGTCTCTTCGAGGACGTCGAGGAGCACGCGGACCGTGTCGAGCGAGGTGAGCATGGTCACGCCGGACTCGGTGGCCGCACGACGGATCGCCGCGCCATCGATGGTGTGGAAGCCGGAGAGGATCGCGCGGGTGTTGATGACGTAGCTCACGTAACCCGCCCGGATGGCGTCGACGACTTCGCTCGAGCCTTCGCTCGGCTTGTGGAGCAGTCTTGTCCGCACGCCGTGATCGCGCAGGAAGTTTGCCGTCACCGTCGTGGCCTCGATGTTGAAGCCCATGTCATAGAAGCGGCGCGCGAGCGGCAGGGCCTCTTCCTTGTCCTCGTCCGCGAGGGTGAAGATGACGGTGCCGTAGTTCTGGAGCTTCATGCCGGAGGCGACGAGCGCCTTGTACATCGCGCGGTGGAGCTTGTCGTCATAGCCGATCGCCTCGCCCGTGGACTTCATTTCGGGGGAGAGATAGGCGTCGAGTCCCTTGATCTTCAGGAAGGAGAAGACCGGCGCCTTGACATAATACCGCTTCTTCTCGTCCGGATAGAGGTCGAAATAGCCCTGTTCCTTGAGCGTCTTGCCGAGGATGACCTCGGTCGCGATGTCGGCGAGGGAATAGCCCGTCGATTTCGAGAGGAAGGGAACCGTGCGAGAGGAGCGGGGATTGACCTCGATGATGTACACCTCGTCCTGCGGCGTCACGATGAACTGAATGTTGTAGAGTCCTACGATCCCGATGCCGAGGCCGAGCTTCTTCGCATACTGGAGGATGATGCCCTTGACCTTGTTCGAGATGGAGTAGGCCGGATAGACGGAGATGGAGTCGCCGGAGTGGATGCCGGTTCTCTCAACCAGTTCCATGATCCCGGGGACGAACACGTCGTGACCGTCGCAGATCGCGTCGACCTCGACCTCGCGCCCGGCGATGTACTTGTCGACAAGAACGGGCTTGTCCACGTCGATCTCCACAGCATTTTTCAGGTAGTGGCGGAGATGCTCCTCCTTCGAGACAATCTCCATCGCACGCCCGCCGAGCACGAAGGACGGCCGGACGAGCACGGGATAGCCGATCTCTTCGGCGGCCTTTACGCCTTCTTCGATGGACGTGACCGCGCGGCCGTTCGGCTGGGGGATCCCGAGCTTTAAGAGCAGATGCTCGAACGCGTCGCGGTTCTCCGCCCGTTCGATCGCCTCGCAGTCCGTGCCGATGATCTTCACGCCGCGCTCCATGAGGGGTTCGGCGAGGTTGATCGCGGTCTGCCCGCCGAGGGACGCGATGACGCCCTCCGGCTGCTCGAAGTTGATGATCGCCATGATGTCCTCGGGCGTGAGCGGCTCGAAGTAGAGTTTGTCCGCCGTCGTGTAGTCCGTGGAGACGGTCTCCGGGTTGTTGTTGATGATAATGGCCTCGTAACCGTTGCGCTTGATGGTCTGGACCGCGTGGACCGTCGAGTAGTCGAATTCCACGCCCTGACCGATGCGGATCGGACCCGCGCCGAGGGTGACGATCTTCTTCTTGTCCGTCAGGATGGACTGATTCTCCCCGGTGTAGGAGGAGTAGAGATACGCGATGTACTTCCCGGTGTGCAGGGTGTCGACCATGCGGAAGATCGGGACGATCCCGTTCTCAAGCCGCAGGTGGTAGATATCCATCTCCGCCGTGTTCCAGAGCTTCGCCGTGAACTTATCGGAGAAGCCCATTTTCTTCGCTTCCCGCAGCAGGGCGACGTCGCCGGGATGCGCCGCGAGCCGCTTTTCCATGTCGGTGATCTTCTTCACCGATTCGAGGAAGAGGTCCGTGATCATCGTCACGCGGTGGATTTCGTCGAGGGACACGCCCCGGCGGATGAGCTCCGTCGCCGCGAAGATGCCGTCCGCGCGGAATTCCTTCAGGTAGTCGAGGATCTCTTCGTTCGTCATGCCGTCGAACTTGGGCATGTACAGGTGGCAGACGCCCGTTTCGAGCGAGCGCACGGATTTGAGCATGCATTCCTCGAGGTTCAAGCCGATGCCCATGACCTCGCCGGTCGCCTTCATCTGGGTGCCGAGCGTGTTCGGCGCGTCGGCGAATTTGTCGAACGGGAACCGCGGGAACTTTGCCACGATATAGTCGAGCGAGGGCTCGATCGCCGCCGTACCGCCCGCCACGGGGATGTCTTCGAGCGCCATGCCGAGCGCGATCTTCGCCGTCACACGGGCGATCGGATAGCCGGACGCCTTGGAGGCGAGCGCGGAGGAGCGGGACACGCGCGGGTTGACTTCGATGAGGAAGTATTCGGACGTCTCCGGGTGCAGCGCGAACTGCACGTTGCAGCCGCCCTCGATTTTGAGCTCGCGGATGATCTTGATCGCCGAGTCGTTCAGCATCTTGAGATCGTGTTCGTTCAGCGAGAGGATCGGTGCCACGACGATGGAGTCGCCCGTGTGTACGCCGACCGGGTCCACGTTCTCCATCCCGCAGATGGTGATCGCGTGGTCGTTCGAGTCGCGCATGACCTCGAATTCGATCTCCTTGTAGCCCTTCACGCTCTTCTCGATGAGCACCTCATGCACGGGGGAGAGACGGAATGCGGTCGCGCCGATGTCGAGGAGTTCTTCTTCGTTGTACGCAAAGCCGCCGCCCGTGCCGCCAAGGGTGAACGCCGGGCGCAGGACCACGGGATAGCCGATCCGCTCCGCCGCTGCTCTCGCCTCTTCGAGGGAATAGGTGATCTCGGACGGGATGACCGGCTCGCCGATCGATTCGCACATCTCCTTGAAGAGCTCGCGGTCTTCGGCGCGTTCGATGGAGGTGGAGGGCGTGCCGAGCAGCTCGACGCCGCACTCGCGGAGAACGCCCTTCTTTTCGAGCTGCACCGCGAGGTTCAGCCCCGTCTGTCCGCCGATGCCGGGGACGATGGCGTCGGGACGCTCGTAGCGCAGGATCTTCGCGACGTATTCGAGCGTCAGGGGCTCCATGTAGACCTTGTCCGCGATCTGCGTGTCGGTCATAATGGTGGCGGGATTGGAGTTGACAAGGACGACCTCGTAGCCCTCTTCCTTCAGGGCGAGACACGCCTGCGTGCCCGCGTAGTCAAATTCCGCCGCCTGGCCGATGACGATCGGGCCGGAGCCGATGATGCATACTTTCTTGATATCCGTTCTCTTAGCCATGGATTCTCTCCTCCATATATATGTGCAGTTTATTCTTTTTTATTCATGCCGGTACAGAATCCGGCCGGCGCGGGACGTCAGGACGCATTCGCCCGCGAGGACCATGCCCTGAAACGGCGTCGCCCTTCCCATCGAGAGGAAGGCTGCCGGATCGACGGGACCTTCCCGCTCAAGATCCCAGACCGTGTACGCGTCGTCGAGCGGGATGCCGAACCGGACGCGCGGATTCCACGCGAGCAGTTCGATGAGACGGTCGAGCGTAGAGATTCCGGTCTTCACGAGCTTTGTGTAGAGGGCGGGGAACGCCGTCTCGAGCCCGACCACGCCGAACGCGCTCTTTTCGAGTCCCCGGGATTTCTCCTCGGCGCTGTGCGGCGCGTGATCCGTCGCGATCATGTCGATCGTCCCGTTGCAGAGACCTTCGAGGAGCGCTTCGCGGTCCGCGGGAGAGCGCAGCGGCGGATTCATCTTGAAGCGTCCGTCTTCACATAAATCCCCATCGTCGAGAATCAGGTAGTGCGGCGCGGTCTCGCAGGTGACGTTCACGCCCTCCGCCTTTGCCGCCCGGATGAGCGCGACACTCTCTTTCGTCGAGATGTGGCAGACGTGATAGGCGCATCCGGTCTCTTTCGCCAGCCGCAGATCGCGCCGGATCGGTCCCCATTCGCTCTCGGACGGGATCCCCCGGTGTCCGTGCGCCGCAGCATACGCGCCGTCGTGGATATATCCGCCGCGGAGCAGGGAATTGTCCTCGCAGTGCGCCGCCAGGATCTTTCCGAGCGAGGCGCACCGTTCCATCAAGGAGCGCATCATGCTCTCCGACTGCACGCCGCGTCCGTCGTCCGAGAAGGCGATGACATCGGGCGCCATCGCATCGAGATCGGCCGGGACCTCCCCCGCTTCGCCGACGGTCAGCGCACCGTAGGGCAGGACGTTCACCCCAGCGCCGGAGGACCGGATCGGCGTGAGCGCGGCGTCGAGATGGGCGCGCGAGTCGGGGACGGGATTCAGGTTCGGCATCGTGCATACTGCCGTGTAACCGCCGTGCGCCGCCGCATGGGAGCCTGAGAGGACGGTTTCTTTATAAGAAAAACCCGGTTCGCGAAAATGCACATGCACATCGCAGAAACCGGGGAAAACGGCAAATCCGTTTGAAAGAAGGAAGGTCTTCAAATCGTCGTCAAAATTCCGGCAGAGGGAAGAGAACTGCGCTTCAAGGGATGCGCGCGTTACGGTGAACTTGCCGGTCATGAAAATACCTCTCTTCGACAGCATACGAGGCCGCGCGGGCATGACGGCACAGGGATCCCCTCGGGATCCGCCGACACAATCTTGCCGACCGCACGGGATCGAATTAAAGATCGTTCTGGTTCATCCGATATTATATCACGGATGGCGGATGGTGTCAATCGGAGAATTGCACGGATGTGTGAATTTTCGTCCCGGATTTTATGTGGATTTACCGAGTCCCCCGCTCCTCCCCGCAAAAAAGGGACCGCCGCAGTATGTGCGGTGATCCCGCGGCGTTCAGCCGAGCTTTGCGATATAATCGGCGATCAGGGAAGCCGCGCCGTCGATGCCGATGCGGTCCGTCGAGACGACGAGGTCATATTTATCCGCGCGTCCCCATTTTTCTCCGGTGTAGTAGCTGTAATAGTTCGCGCGCCGCTTGTCCGTCTTGACGATCAGGTCCTTCGCCGCCGACTCGGTCAGCTCGTGCCGCTCCATGACGGTCTTTACCCGCGCGTCGAAATCCGCCGTGATATAGACCCGCACGAGGTTCTCCCGCCCGGCGAGCACGTAGTCCGCGCACCGTCCGACGATGATCGCGCCTTCTCCCGTCGCTGCCAGTTCCTTGATGATCTCGCTCTGCACGACGAAAAGCCGGTCGTTGATCGGCAGGTTCACGTGTTCGAGCCCGTGATTATAGATGGACGATCCGAGGGCGAGCGTATAGAGAAGGCTGTTCGCCGCCTTTTCATCCACGTTCTGGAGCGCTTCGGAGCTCAGACCGCTCTTCTGCGCCGCGAGGGTGATGAGGTCCTTGTCATAAAACTTCCAGCCCGTGCGCTCGGAGAGAAGACGCCCGACTTCCCGTCCGCCGCTCCCGTATTGTCTTGCAATGGTGACGATGCAGTTTGCCATGTGTGTGCTCCTTTCCTTTTGCGTTTCTCCGGTTTGCTTTCTTATGTTTCGTGTGCCGGGGGATTCATTCCCGGTCCTTTTCTTCGAGATCCATGATGAGCCCTACGCGCCGGGCGTGCTTTCCGCCCTCGAATTCCGTCGTGATAAAGGCTTCGCAGAGATCCCACGCCAGTCCTTCGCCGACCACGCGCGCGCCGAGACAGAGGACGTTCGCGTCGTTGTGCAGCCGGGTATAGCGTGCGCTGTATACATCGGAGCAGCACGCCGCGCGGATCCCGCGGATCTTGTTTGCCGCCATGCTCATGCCGACGCCGGTCCCGCAGCAGAGGATCAAGAGATCCCCGCCGCCCTCGAGGAGTTTGCGGCAGCCCAGTTCGGCATAGACCGGGTAATCGCAGCTCGCGGTCGAATCGGTCCCCATGTCGACGGTCGGATATCCCGCCTCTTCCAGCCTGGCCTTCAGCGCCTGTTTCAGAGGATAGCCCGCGTGATCCGACGCAAGCACGATGGTCTTTTTGTTCATGTTGATCCCTCCGTCTTGTTTTCGCTTCGTGCCAGCCGTTCCTCGCGCTCCCGCTCCGCCTGCGACTTCCGCAGATAGACCGGGGCGAGGGAGGCGTCCGTGTAGTTCTCTTTTTCCGCTTCCGATACCGCCGAGATGATCTCGTATGCCCGCGCGGCGATCCCGTAGGCGGACTGCGCGCGGAGCTTTTCCGGTGTCACGGCGACTCCGGCGGGCAGATCGGACCGTGCCGCCATCATTCCGGCCGCGTCGCCCGTGAAATAGATGCGCGTCCCTTCGTATTCCTTCAGCTTTCCGGCGAGCGCATCCGCCGCGATCTGCTCGTCCTCCGTCAGCCGCTCGACCGATCCGTCCGACGAGGTCCGGAAGAGCGCCGCATAGACCATTCCGCGCCGCGCGTCGATCACCGGAACCACGAGCGCGTCGATCCCCGCGAAATTGTACGCCATCCCTTCGAGCGAGGAGATGCCGATGCAGGGGATCCGGTCCGCGAACGCCAGTCCCTTCACCGCAGAGACGCCGATGCGCACGCCCGTGAACGACCCAGGTCCAATGGTGACGGCCATCAGATCGAGATCGCCGAGCCTGGTGTCCGCCGCCCGAAGCAGGGCTTCGATCATCGGCAGGAGCGTGACGCTGTGGGTGTCCGTCTTGACGGACGATTCCGCGAGGAGGGCCTTGTCCTCCGTGATCGCGGCGGTCGCGGTCTTCGCGCTGGTGTCGATGGCCAGGATCTTCACAGGATCTCCCCCTCTCCGAGATACTCCACCGTGATGCGCCGCGTGTCCTCGCCGGTCTTCTCGATGGTGACAACGACCGCGCTGTCCGGAAGTTCCTCCCCGAGGTGCTCGCTCCACTCCGCGACGCAGATCCCCCGGGCGAGGTATTCGTCGAACCCGAAGCCGTCGAGCTCCGAGGCATCCGCAATGCGGTAGAGATCGAAGTGGAAGAAGGGGATCGGTCCCTTCCGGTATTCGTTCACGATCGTATAGGTCGGGCTCTTGACGCGGCTGCCCGGCGAGAGAACGGAGGCCATGCCCCGCACGAAGACGGTCTTGCCCGCGCCGAGATTGCCGTACATCGCGACGAACGAGGGTGTCCCGCGCCGCGCAAGGAGTACTCCGAGCCACCGGCCCGCCTCTGCGGTCTCCTCCGGTGTGTTGGTGATGAATTCCATAGGTCTGTCTTTCTTTTCACGGATTCCACCATTATTATAACACAAATCCCGCCGTCTGTAAACCCCGCCGAAAAGAAAAAACAGGCATATCCCCGCCGGAGAACGCATAGATATGGATGTACACAAGGAGGCGCGTCATGGAACAGTACTGGAGACGGGCGCTTTCGTATCTTCCGCCGAGACTTGCCCGCGCCGTTCTGACGACTGCGGAGGGGAGGATCGTCTCGGAGATCCGGCTCCGCGCGGGCGGACTCTGCACCCTGACGGCGGACAGCTTGAACATACCGACCGGCCTGATCTGCCTGCCGCGGGAGATCGAGGAGACGGTTGCAAATCTCTGCGGCGGATCGCTCTATGCCGAGGCCGGGAACATCCGCGAGGGCGTCATAACCACTGAGGGCGGGATCCGGGCAGGGGTGTGCGGACGGGCTGTCGCGGAGGGCGGGCGGATCACGGCGGTGCGGGACATCACCTCGGTCAATCTGCGCATCCCGCACCGGTTTCCGGGATGTGCCGATCCCCTGGTCCCGCACGCGTGTCTCGGACGAAGCATCCTCCTCTATTCTCCGCCCGGACGCGGCAAAACGACCGTGCTCCGGGAGCTCTGCGTGCGGCTCGCGTCGCGTGAGCGGGGAATGCGGATCGCGGTGATCGACACCCGCTGCGAGCTTTCGGCTGCGGCGGAAGAGGCGGTCACGGCCGATTTCTTCCGGGGCTATCCCCGGTCGGCGGGCATGGAGGCGGCGGTGCGGTGCATGTCGCCGGAGCTATTGATCTGCGACGAGCTCGCCGGGGAAGAGGACTGCGCGGCGGTACGGGCTGTCCGGGCATCCGGGGTGGCGGCGGCGGTGAGCGTCCACGCATCCTCGGAGGCAGACCTTGCCCGCAATCCCGCCGTGAAGCGTCTGCTCGACGACGGATTCTTCGACGTCCTCTGCGGAATCCTGCCGGACAGGCGGCTGGAGGTGAGGGTGCTTGCATGAATATGTGATCCGGGCGGCGGGAGCGGTCCTGCTTCTCGCGTCGGCGGCCGGCCTCGGCACGGTGAACATCCGCGCGGAGAAGCGGCGGCTGCGGGAACTCGACGCGCTCCTCTCTCTCGTGCGGGACATCCGGGAAAACATCGAGCACTTCTCCCGCCCGCTCGGCGAGATCTACGACCGCTTCGACGATCCCCTCCTTGCCGCGTCCGGTTTTCTCACCCGTCTGCGGCAGGCGGGGATGGAGACGGCTGTCCGGGAATCGGATGGCGCCGTCGGGGAGGCAGAGCGCGCGGTCCTCTTGTCGTTTGCCTCCTCGCTCGGACGAGGATACCGGGAGGAGCAGATCGCCCTGTGCCGCTACACCGAGGAAAAGCTCGCCGGGATCGCGGAGAGCCTCGCGAAATCCGCACCGGACCGGGAACGGCTCTGGCGCACGCTGCCCGTCCTCGGCGCCCTGTCCCTGATCCTGCTCAGCCTGTAACGGAGGATGAAACACTTGGATGTCACGCTTCTTTTCAAAATCGCCGGGGTCGGCTTCCTTATTGCGGTGGCGCATCAGATCCTGCAGAAATCCGGTCGGGACGAGATGGCGCTCTTACTCTCCCTCAGCGGCATTGTCGCCGTGCTCTTCCTCCTCGTCGGCAAGATCGGGGAGCTCTTCGGCGAGATCCGCGCGGTCTTCGGCCTGTGACGGACATGTTCACGGCGACGGGGATCGCCCTCTGCGCGCTTGTCAGTCTCCTGACGGTGCGGGAGGTGCGCCGGGAGTGGGAGCCGTATCTCCTCCTCGGGATCGCGGTGTTCTTTCTCCTCCTGACCCTGCCGGGCGTGCGGGAGAGCGTGTCTTTCGCGGCGACCCTGACATCTGTGGCGGGAGAGGGTGTCGGCGTGATCCTGCGCGCGCTGGGGATCGCATGGATGGCATCGGCGGCGGGGGAGATCTGCCGGGCATCGGGGGAGAGCGCGCTGGCCGGGTACGTCGAGGGCGTCGGACGGGTGGAGCTGCTCGTCCTCTCTCTGCCGCTTCTGCGGGAGCTGCTTGCGCTCGCCGGATTGTCCTGACGCTCGTCCTTGCCGTGTTTCTCTGCCTCGGATCCCCTGTCAAAGCCGGGGAGGTCGTCTTCACACCGGAGGACACGGGCCGGGCGGCCGCCGGGGAATCGTGGGACGAATTCATCGACGCCCTCCCCGAAGACGCGGCGGAAGCGGCGGACGGTATCGATCCCTTCGATCCGGCGGGGAGCGCGGAAGCCGTGGAGAAGAAAGCCGGATGGCTCGGAGGCCGTGTGCGGGAGGTTTTTGAGACCGCGATCACGACGGTCATTCCCGAGACCGCGCCCCTCTTTGCCGCGCTCCTTGTCGCCGCCGCGGTGAAAACAGCCGTCCCGTCCCCCGTCATGGCGGAGGGATTCGCGCGGATCCTGCGGCTTTGGAGCGCGTGCGTCGTCTTCCGGCTGACGGAGCGGGCAGTCGCCCTCGCGAAGACAATCACGGAAACCGCGGCGCACCTCATGGAGCTCATGGTCCCGGTCACGGAGGCCATCGCGATCTTTGACGGTTCGCTGACCGAGCGGCAGGTCGCCTCCGCCGGGATGATGCTCGCGGTGACGCTCACGGGCGAGGTCGCGGCGCATCTTCTTGTCCCGCTGACCGGCGCGCTCGCGGGTCTGACGGCGGTCCACGCGGGATGCGGCGTCCTTGGCAGCTTCACGGCGGGACTGCGCAAAGCGCTTCTGCGTCTCTGGCAGTTTGTGACGGTGTGCGTCTCCTTCCTGCTCGGCGCGCAGTCCGTGATCGCGAAGTCCGCCGATTCGATGGCGCAGCGCACGGCGAAATTCGCCCTCTCGACCTTCATCCCGGTGGCGGGCAGCGCTTTGGCGGAGGCGTGGAGTGCGGTGCGGACGGGAGCGGGATTTCTGCGCGGGGCGGCGGGGATCGGCGGCATCCTCGCGCTCCTCGGCCTGCTCATCCCGGCAATCGTCCCGCTCGTGCTGTATAGACTCCTCTTCTCCCTGTCGTCGGATGCGGCGGAGATCCTCGGGCTCGGGGAGATGCACGGGATGCTCGAAGGCGCGGCGGGGATCCTCGAACTCCTCGTTGCGTTCGTGCTCTATTCCGCCGTCATGTTTTTCTTCGCGCTCGTGCTGTTCGCGGGGATCCGGTAAAGGAGGAGCCATGCACGCCTTTTATCTCTCGCTCGTCGCCGTCGCTGCCCTCTCGGAGCTCGCGTCCGCGCTCAGTCCGGAACGGAGCAGGGAGCACGTGAAGCGCATCGCCGCCATGGTCACGCTCCTTGCGATCCTTGTGCCCGTCCGCGGACTCTGGGAGCGCCGGGACGCGCTCGCCGGGGAGCTTTCCTCGCTTCTCGCGCCGCCGGAGAGCGGGACGGAAGACGTCTCCGATCGCGCGCAGACGGCGGAATTCATTTTTACATACGCAGAGAACCTGCTCGGCGTCGGAAGGGAGGGGATGACGGTGCGCTTTCAAACGGACGAGGACGGCGGAACCGTGCGGATCCTTGTGAATGCGGGGCCGTGTCCCTACAATCTGCGCCGGACGATGGGAGAGGAGCTGACCCGGACGCTCGGGGTGCCGGTCCGGGTGATGACGGAGGAGGCGAGGGAGGAATGAAACTGCCGAAGTGGGACCGCAACCGCTGGATCCTATTGCTGCTCGCGCTGATGGGAGCGGCGCTGCTCCTGCTCGGAGGGCTTCTCGGGGACCGGGGCGGCGCATCCTCCTCGGATTACGCCGGGTATCTCGAGGAGCGCGCGCGGAATCTCTGTCTGAGCATCGACGGCGTGGAGGAGGCGGAGGTCTTTCTGACGCTCGACGAGCCGGCGGCCAAAACCGTCTCGGCGGGGATGTTCGGAGACAGCGGGGAAAGCGTCACGCCGGGGGTGCGGGGCATCGCGGTGGTGTGTACGGGCGGGGATCTGCCCCGGGTGCGCGCCACCGTGACGGAACTGCTCTCCGCCGCCCTCGCCGTCCCGACCAACCGCATCCGCGTCGCGGGGAAATGAGCGGGGAGGGGCGCATAAATCCGGGACCGCGCGCATAATATGGGCTGTCATCAACCTGATGGGAGGAGTTTTTCATGAAAGAAAAATGGTCCGGATTTTGGGCAAAATGCAGGGAGCTGGCACACCGCGCAGGCGCACGCGGCGTCATCGCACTCTGCGCCGTGGTCATCCTCGGCGGGGCGATCGCACTCAACTTTATCCTCGGCGACGGTGCAAAAGACGCAGAACTCCCGAAGCTGGCAGTCGATCTCACAGCGGACGGCGAGGCGGAGCAGACACTCGAAGCGAAAGAAGTCGAGGATTACTTCGCATCCATCACGCTCGAGAGGCGGCAGGCCCGCGACGAGGCGATCGAGGTCCTCAAAACCGTGACGGAGAGCGACACCGCGCTCGCCGACGCCAAGACCCGCGCCGGGGAAGAGATCAGCCGGATCGCGGCGGATATGGAGCGGGAGGCAAACATCGAGGCCCTGATGCAGTCACGCGGGTTCAAGCAGTGCGTCGCGGTTCTCTCGGACAATGCGTGCTCGGTGATCGTGGAGAGCGACGGCCTCTTGCAGAGCGAGGTCGCACAGATCTCGGAGATCGTCTGGGAACAGGCCGGGATCGAGCCGGGGTGCCTCCGAATCATCGAAAAGGGATCGGGGGAATGAAGAGAGGGGGAGTGGGTAAACGGAAGAGCGCGGTAGAGATCCGGAGAACGGGTCTCTATTTGCTTTAGCGGCGGATCGGGGCTTTACAGACCGCCCGAAACATGGTATAATGGAGCCGTATATCCAAACGGAAACGGAGGCTCCCCCTTGAACTGGTTTGAAATCTCGCTGCTCCACCGGCTGCACGACGCGCTCGCCTGTCCGTTTCTCGATGTGACGCTCTCGACCCTCACCCATCTCGGCGACTCCGGCATCTTCTGGATCGTCCTCGCCTTCATTTTGATCCTGATCCCGAAGACGCGCCGGATCGGGATGCACATGGGGCTCGCGCTCCTCTTCGGTCTGATCGTGTGCAACCTCGGCCTGAAGCCGCTCGTCCACCGCATCCGCCCCTACGATCTCGACCCGACCTTGACGCTTATCATCGCGCCGCCGAGCGATCTTTCCTTCCCGTCCGGACATGCCGCCGCGGCGTTCGAGGCCGCCGTCACGGTCTTTCGGCACGATAAACGATGGGGGACGGGGATGCTGATCCTCGCCGCGGTCATCGCCTTCTCGCGCCTCTATCTGACGGTCCACTATCCGTCGGACGTCCTCGCCGGGATCCTCATCGGCACCGCCCTCGCCCTCCTCGCCGGCTGGGTGATGGGGAAGGCGGAGAAAAGGCTTCGTGTAAAAAACAAGGAATCGTAGAGTTCATTCCAGAATTCCGTGCTTGTTTTCCGCCTGCGGTTTTGCTATACTGATAGCAGCCCGGGCAAAGACAAAAGGAGAATACCTGTATGCTGAAACTTTACGAAAGAATCCGAACGCTTCGGCGAAAAAGCGGAAAAACGCAGGAAGAACTGGCAGATATCCTCGGGGTATCCTCGCAGGCGGTGAGCCGTTGGGAGTCCGGCGGCGGATATCCCGATACGGAGACGCTTCCACGGCTCGCGAACTGCTTCGGCGTATCGATTGATTACTTGTTTGGCTATGAAGGAGACCGGGAGAGGCGCGTGCGCGAGCTGACGGATCGCGTTGAACGTATGGCATGGCAGAATGAATACGAAGATGTGAATCTCGATGCGTGCATCGCGCTCTTGCGGGAAGGACTCGCGGAATATCCCGGCGATGAAAGACTGCGCATCGCGCTCGTCGACGTCCTCTCGCGCAAGGGTTGGATGCACCACGACTTCCATGTCGGAGAAGACTATGGAGAAGACGGCTATATCCGCTACGATGTGGACAGGGTTGAGACCAACTCGTGGTGGGCGGAGGCAAAGAGTTTGTGCGAGGAACTGTCCGCTCATGCGGAGAGCATGGAAATCCGCACCAAGGCGGCGAGAGAACTGATCCGCATCTATCGCACCAACGGAGAATGCAAAAAAGCTCTTGCTTTGGCGGATACCATGCCGCCGCTTGCGTTCTCTCGGGAGATTCTGCGCACAGAAGCCACGTTCGGTGCGGAGCAGGAGGGCCCTCTCGGCGAAGCGCTTCTTGAACTCGCCTACGAATTCGCCGAACTGCTCGTCTATGCGGTTGTAAACCGGAAACAGCATTTTGAAACATCATGGCCCGTGGGCAAGGTGAAAGGCGCGATTGCCGTTTTCGATCTGCTGGCAGACGGCGGACAAATCGGTATCTATCACCGCGAAAGAGCCTATCTGAACCTCTATCTGTCGCGTTTGCTGTGGGAATACGGACAGTTTGACGAGGCATTTGCCGCTCTGAACAATGCTTATAAGGATGCACGGGTATACGATGCTTTTACTGCATCCGGCGATTATCACTATACAGCCCCTCTACTCCGACGGGCTGCTGTACGCAAAGAACTGTTTGCGGAATCCGGATCTCTCACGGAAAACCTCCCGGAGAGTTGGCCGATGTGGTGCAACCCGGATTACGAGAACGTAAAAAACGAAATGCAGACTGATTCGCGCTGGGAGGAATGGGTCAAACGCTGCAAGAGCCGGGAAGGAGGATGAGGATATGAGAGTACAGATTTTGAAGCCAGCCAGCTCCGCCTCCCTCCGCGCTCTGACCGAGCCCGCTCAACTTGCGAAATTCGACGAGTTCGCCGCGTCGCCGGAGGAACTTTACGCCCTCGAAGCGGACGGCACCGCGGTCGGATGGATGCATCTCCACATCCCGTCGGAGGCGAAATACTCCGCGTTCGTCTATCTCTACGTCATTCCGGCAAAACGGCGCCGCGGGATCGCGCGGGAGGCATACCGGGAGGCTGAGCGGCGCATCCGGGCAGTCGGCTGTGACTGGTGGTCGTCCTACCCGCCCTCGGAGATCGCGGACGCCTTCAGCCTCGCCGTCGGCTTCATCTACACAAACACCAATCACTATCTCGTCTGGCACGGGACCGCGGAGCAGATCGATTATCCGGACGATAACATCCGCCCCATCGAGGCGCGCGACATCCCCGAAGGCCCTGCGATCTGGAGCCGCGAATACGCCCGGATGCACCGGGACCTCGGGCTTCCGTATGACGAGGTTGTCACGACACCCGGGCAGATCGAAGCGGACCGCCGGGAGATCCGGGAGCACCCCGAGCGCTGGGCGAACGTCTGGCTCCTTGAGCAGGAAGGCCGCCTCGCCGCCTACGGAGCGCTCTTCACGGACGGGGACGGTGTCGGAGGCGTCGCGGTCGATCTCGCCTGCCGCGGGCGGGGCTTTGGCACCCGGATGACGGCGTTCCTCACCCGCGAGAGCATCCGGCGCGGCTACCCGCATCCCTGCCTCTACTGCGAAGCCGGGAACAACGATGCCCTGCACATCTATGAAAAGCTCGGCTACCGGATCACATCGAGCGAGACCGTCGCCGTGAAGACCCGGACCTCGATCCGGGAGGATGCCCGAACATGACAAAAGGACCGCCGTGAAAAATCGCGGCAGTCCTTTTCCTTTGGGATTATTCTTCGTCGTCGCCCTCGTCTCCGTCGTCCTCATCTTTCGGCTGTTCCTGTCCGATCGGCGGGAACGCGCCTCGATGCTGACGGCGGGCTTCGTCCTTCGCGCGCTCTTCTTCGCGCTGCTTCTCCAGCTCCGCGAGATGACGGGCAAAGGCTTCGTTCTCTTCCTTGCTCTTGCGGCGCTTCTCCGCGACCATCTCTTCGAGCTGCTCGATGGTCACCTCGGGCTCGGTCATGGCGCGGACGAACTGTTCTTCCTCCATGATCTCGTTCTTCATGAGGTATTCCGCCACGAAGTGCAGCCGGTCGAGGTTGTCCTCGAGAATGCGGATCGCCTCGTCGTACGCCTTCGTGACGATCTTCTTCACTTCCTCGTCGATGACGGACGCCGTCTCTTCGGAGTAGTTCTTCGTCTGGTTGAAGTCGCGGCCGAGGAAGACCTCGTCGCTCGACGATTCGCTGCCGTAGAGGATCGGGCCGAGCTTTTCGCTCATGCCGTATTTCGTGACCATCTGACGGGCGATCGCGGATGCGCGCTGGATGTCGTTCGACGCGCCCGTGGAGATGTCGCCGAGGATGACCGCCTCCGCGCACCGTCCGCCGAGCAGCGTGACGATCTCATTCTCCATCATGGTGCGGGACATATAGGACTGGTCCTCCTTCGGGAAGGAGAGCGTGTAGCCGCCCGCGCGTCCCGACGGGATGATCGAGATCTGATGCACCGGGGATTCCGGCTGGCGGATCCATGTGGTGACGGCGTGACCGGCTTCATGATAAGCCGTGAGCTTGCGCTCCGCGTCGGTGATGACCCGGGAACGCTTCGCGGGGCCGACGATGACCTTGATCATCGCCTCCTCGAGATCCGTCATGCCGATGAGGTTCTTGCCCTTGCGGCAGGCGAGCAGCGCGGCCTCGTTGAGCAGGTTCGCGAGCTCCGCGCCTGTGAAGCCGACCGTCGTCTTCGCGATGACCGAGAGATCGACGTCCGCTTCGAGCGGCTTGTTGCGGGAGTGGACCTTGAGGATCTCCTCGCGGCCCTTGACATCCGGGGGATTCATGGTGATCTGACGGTCGAAGCGGCCCGGTCTGAGCAGCGCGGGGTCGAGGATGTCGGGACGGTTGGTCGCCGCCATGACGATGACGCCGTCGGAGGAGCCGAAGCCGTCCATCTCCACGAGGATCTGGTTCAGGGTCTGTTCGCGTTCGTCGTGACCGCCGCCGAGACCTGCGCCTCGATGGCGTCCGACCGCGTCGATCTCATCGATGAAGATGATCGCGGCGGGATTCTTCTTTGCGGTATCGAACAGATCGCGCACGCGGGATGCGCCGACGCCGACGTACATTTCCACGAAATCCGAACCGGAGATCGAATAGAAGGGAACGCCCGCTTCGCCCGCGACCGCCTTGGCAATGAGGGTCTTACCGGTTCCGGGAGGGCCGACGAGCAGCACGCCATGGGGGATCTTCGCGCCGAGCTTGGTGAAGTAATCGGGGTTGCGCAGGAATTCGACGATCTCCTCGAGCTCCGCCTTCTCCTCGTCCGCGCCGGCGACGTCCTTGAAATAGACTTTCGCCTTGTCCGCGGTGACGAGCTTGGCCTTCGCGCGTCCCACCGAATTGATCTTCGTGCCCTTGCCGCCCGTCGCCTGGTTCATGATGAACACCCACATGGCAATGAGCAGGATGATGACGATCAGATAGGGAAGGAGGGACACCCACCACGGGATCGCGACCGGCGGCGGGTAGTCGTAGGAGGTGATGATGCCCGCCTCGTGCTGTTCCTCGATCAGGTCTCCGAGGTCCGCGATGAAGAGATCGAGGCTGCGGAGCCGGTAGGTCACCACCGACTGTCCTTCGGTCCCGTCCGCGAGCGTCACCCGGACGGCCATGGTCAGATTGTTGTCCTCGTCGACCTCAAACTGTTCGACCCGCTCGTTGCGGAAAAGCTCGATGATGTTGGAGTACACCAGCTTCTCCTGCGGGATGGACCGCCACAGAGACGCGGCGGCGAGTATGATGACGGCGAAGAGGACGACATAAAAGATTGCAATCTTGAATCTTGACTTCATAGTTTCCTCTGTACTTCGTGGATTGCGGCGCGCGGCCGGGGATCACTTCTTTTTCGTATAGATATCCGGCTTCAGGATGCCGATATAGGGCAGGGTGCGGTACTGTTCCGCGTAGTCGAGACCGTAGCCGACGACGAACTCGTCCGGGATCTCATAGCCGACGTAATCGGGCGTGAATTCCACGACGCGGCGGCTCGGCTTGTCGAGAAGCGTGCAGGTGTGGACGGACTTCGCGCCGCCCAGGCGGAGGTACTCAACCAGATAGGAAAGCGTGCGCCCGCTGTCGATGATGTCCTCCACGATGAGGACGTCGCACTCCGAGAGGTCGGCGCGGTTGAGGTCGAGCAGGATGTTGATGCGCCCGGAGGATTCCGTGTTGCTTGAGTAGGACGAGACCTTCATGAAGTCGATCTCGACCGGAACGGTCACCTTCTTCATCAGATCTCCCATGAATACCACGGATCCCTTGAGGATGCCGAGCAGAAGCAGGCGGGTAGAGGAGCGGAAGTCCCGGTCGATCTGGGCCGCGATGCGGGAGGTGACCCGCTGGATCTCTTCCTGGGTGAGCAAAACGCGATCGATGTCGCGGTCAAGTACGGATTTCGTCATGGCGTATCCTCCGTCAATATGATTTTCCAGTTGCATGTGACCGTGAGGGGCGTCCCCGTCCCGTCCCAGCGCATGCCGTCGCGGGGAGGAAATCCGGGGATCCAGACAATGCCGTCCGCGTCGGTGAGGATCGGAACGGACGAACGGAGGTCTGCGGGGATCCTGCGGTCGGAGAAGAGGGTCTTCACCCGCCTCGTCATCCCGCTGAATCGATAGAGATCGCCGTTTTTCCGCGCGCGGATCTGCAATGCGTCTTTCATTTTATCAAAGTTCAAAGACACTGATATAGATTTTTTGTAAATATTTTCCTCATCTTCACCCGCCGATTCTGGATTTTCTCCGGAATCGCCGCCTTGAGACACGCCGGGCCTGAACACAACGACGCAGAGCTCATTCTCAAACCGGTCCCCGTCCGAGGGATAGCAAAACGGCGGGAATTCTTCGGGTTCTTTTGGCACACCGACTGTCACCGCGGACGGCCCGATCCTGCATTCGACCCCGCCGGGCAGGGAAATGCGCCGGATGCCTTCTTCCTTCGCGAGCGCGAGGACGGTATTGATGTGACCTTCCTCCGGCACGAGCCCTCCGGCATCCGCGGCGAGGATGCGCAGGACGCGGGACGCCACGGCATCGTCGAGGGCGGCAAAGCGTTCGCGGGTGATCCCACCGTCCAGGAGTTCGGCCTTCGCGAGCGCTTCGAGGGCTTCGTCGTCCCGCCGGGCAAGCGCGCTCATCCGCAGGACCGCGTCCTCGGGGTAGGGAAAGATTTTCCGAATCTCGGGGAGGACGCCGAGGCGCAGGGCATTGCGCGTGCAGTCGGCGACCGCGTTGGTCCGGTCCTCGACGTACGGGACCGCATGCTCCCGGCACCACGCCCGTACGGCCTCCGAGGAGTCGCCGATCAGGGGCCGCAGGATCCGTCCGCCGCGGATGGGGGGGATCCCGCCGAGTCCGTGGGTGCCGGATCCGCGGAAGAGATTCGCGAGGACCGTTTCGAGGTGATCCGTCGCGTTGTGCGCCGTGACGATGACCGCGCCGGAGGATTCGCCGGCGATTTCTTCCGCGACCTCATCGAAAAAGGCGTACCGGATGCCGCGTGCGCATTCCTCGATACCGAGGCCGCGTTCTTTTGCGAGCGAGGGGACATCGGCGCGCTTCACGTAAAGCGGAACATCCCGCTCTTCGCACATCCGGCGGCAGAATGCCTCGTCCCGGTCCGCCTCATCGCCGCGGATGCCGTGGTTCACATGCGCTGCCGCGAGGAAGACGCCGTTTTCCCGGCACCAGTCCGCGAGCAGAACAAGGAGGCAGGTCGAGTCCGCGCCGCCCGAATAACCGAGCACAACGTGTCCTGCCCGCCGCATCACGCCGTCCATACCGAAGCGGACGAGCGTATTCGGAAACATCAGTTTGGTCATGGGTCCGCTCCGGGGATCTCCGGACGATCCGTCATTGCTCCGCCGTCAGCTTTTCAAACAGAACGGCGAAACCGAGATACGCCGCGAGGGAGCCGAGGATGTGCTCGAACTGATAGGGGATCGTCTGCCACATCGCGACGGCGAAGGCGGGGGACGAGCGCATCAGGACGATTTCGCGGAGTATGTAGCCGAGCGAGGCGGCCAGCGCCGTCATGCATCCGGCGCTCACGCGGCGGAACAGAGTGGAGGGGGTCATGTCGGATCCTTTCGGAACAAAGACTTCGTTACCTCTATTATATCCCGTGCGCCGCGCGCGGTCAATGGTGAATCGTTGGAAGGAGAACCAGACGTTTTGAAGTGTTCCCTCTATTATACCCGCCGCGCAGAGAAAAATCAAGCGTTTTCCGACGAAAACTGCATGACGGCGGAATCCGATGCGTGCGGGGAACCCCGTCACCCGGACCGGACAGGCGGATCGGCGCGAACGGGATGCGAAACTTTTGTGAATTTTCACGAACACCCTTGACAAATCCCTCCCGTTCGGGTACAATGTTGACAACAAATCATCGATTTCCTCTGGAAAGGAAGGTATTACCCATGAAATTCTCAGCAGCAGGCGGATGGTGGGGCAAGGACTGGTACGAGAAGGTCCGGCTCGGCGAAAAGTACGGGTTCCCGGGGGTTGAGCAGCTCGGATGGCTCGGCCTCGACTTCGATCTCGCGAAGAAGACCCTCGACGAGACCGGTGTCACCTCCACGGCGATCGTCATTCAGTCCGTGAAGAAGGAAAACATGGAAAAGACGGCGTGGGGGCACGGCATGGTCTGGGAGGACTCCCGTCCCGCGTTCCTCGAGTCCTTCCGTGAGAGCGTGGAAGTCGCGAAGAAGCTGAACGTCCCGAACATCATCGCCACCACCGGCAACGAACGCTTCGATGTCTCCCGGGACGAGCAGTTTGCCATCTGTGTCGAGACCCTGAAGCAGATGGCGAAGATCGCGGAGGACGAGGGCATCATGATCGTCGTCGAGCCGCTCAATATCCTCGTCAACCACATGGGCTATTACCTCGTCACCACCGAGGAAGCCGTGAAGATGATCAAGGCGGTCGACAGCCCGAACTGCAAGATCCTGTTCGATATCTACCATCAGCAGATCTCCGAGGGCAACGTCATCCGCAACATCCAGAACAACATCGATCTGATCGGCCACTTCCACATCGGCGACAACCCCGGCAGAAATCAGCCCGGCACCGGCGAACTCAATTATACGAACATCTTCAAGGCCATCCAGGAGACCGGCTACGACCGCTGGCTCGCCTTCGAGTGCGGACGGACGCTCGAGGTCCCGGATCTCGTCCGCGAGATGCACAACCTCATCGATCCCTTCTCGAAATAATCGCCGCGTCCACAACCAAAGAACAGCCGGGCATCCGCGATGTCCGGCTGCTTGATTTCGGAGGCTTCATTCACGGTTTGGCCCCGGAATCGTTTTCAAATATTCATGAATTATGTAGAGATGCCGTATTTCCGCCCATTTCTGTGGAAATAGACCTGTGGAAAACGGCGGGAAAGCCTGACGAACGATGATGAAACGATGGATCTCCCTCCTCTGCGCGTGCGTCCTCTTCGCCCTGACGTTCATGCCGGCATACGCGGAGAACGCATCCGGCGTCGTGTCCGGATACCGCCAGTCGATCGCGTCCTACGACGAGATCTACAACCGGACGGCGGACGCAGTCGACTCCGGCAGAGAGACGCTCAACCTCTATGAATACCGCATCACGGTGGAAGATTTCATGCGGATCTACTCCGACCTCTTCGCAAACGCACCGGAGTTCTTTTTCCTCGCGCCGCGCGTCGCGTATCACACGGCGGACGGGCTGTTTTCGGACATCATCGTGGACGTCACCTTCCAGTATACGATGAACCGGGCGGAACGCGAGGCGGCATCGGCCTTCTATGAAAAAGAGGTTTCCCACATCGTCTCCCTCGTTCCAGAGGGCCTCAGCGAACCGGAAAAGGCGCTCTACGTCCACGACTATCTCATCACGGCCTACGCCTACGACGAAGGCGAGATGATCTACGACACCTATACTTTCCTCAAGACCCGCACCGGCGTCTGCCAGGCATATTCGCTCCTTTACCTGCGGGTGATGCGCGAACTCGGCATGGAATGCGCGGTCGTGACGAGCTCCGAGATGCGGCACGCGTGGAACCTCGTGAAGATCGGCGGGAACTGGTATCACGTCGACCTTGTGTACGACGATCCGCGTCCCGACCGCACGGGGAGAGTGCTGCACGACTATTTCCTGCTCTCCGATGACGAGATCCGTGCGAAGGGACACAGCGGCTGGTCGAGCACCGTCAAGTGCACCGTCTCATGGCCGAAGAATCCGATCTGGCGCGGCGTCGTTTCCCGCATGATCAAGCTCGACGGGCGTTGGTACTACATCCAGAACAACGAGCGGCGCGTCTCTTCCTCCCTCTTCGACGGTTCGGATCTCCAGACGCTCTATTCCTTTGAGAACCGCTGGCTGGTCGGCGACAGTTCCTCGCGCTACTGGGTCGGGACGTTCTCGGGCCTCTCGGTATGGGGCGGGATCCTCTACGTCAACACCGCCGACGAGATCGTGACGGTCGATCCGAAGACCGGTGCGAGTACGGTCTATCTGCGCGAGGACGGCGAACACGACATCTACGGCTCGGCGGTCATCAAGGACACCCTCGACTATATGACCGCCTCGTCGCCCAACCTCGAGGGGACCCAGAACGTCCACTCCGTCGTCGTCACCGGACAGGTCCGCTCTCCCGATGCGATTCCGTTCGACGACGTCCGGACGACCGATCCCAACTACGACGCGATCCGGTTCGTCTATGAACGCGGCCTCTTCAACGGCATTTCGCAGACGAAATTCGCGCCCGGCGCCACCCTGACCCGCGCCATGTTCGTCACGGTGCTCGGGCGTCTCTGCGGCGTCGATCCGGCGGCATGGACGACCACCTCCTTCACCGACGTCGCGCCGGGGCTCTGGTACTCCTCCTACGTCGAATGGGCAGCCAAAAAGGGCATCGTCAACGGCGTCGGCGACGGCCGCTTCGATCCCCTCGGCGAGCTGACGAAGGAGCAGATGATGAAGATCGTGGCCTATTGCGGCGGTATGCTCGGCATCGGCCTCGAAGGAAATGACGACGACCTGACCGCCTTTACCGACCGCGATGCGCTCGACGCATGGGCCGTGGAAGGCGCGGCATGGTGCGCGGCAAACGATCTCCTGCCCTCGCGTACCGAACTCGATCCGAAGAACACCGCCACGCGCGCCGAAGCAGCCTCCGTCATCGCAGGCTTCGCACGGCTCGCGGGAAAGTGACAGAATCCTCAAAAAGGAGAATCCCTTGAAATACTGTTCCCGTATCCTCTCGCTCCTCCTCGTCCTCGCCTGCCTCATCGGCTGCACGGGCGGGGGCACCGATGAAACCGATCCCGCCGAAGAGACGACGGCTCCCGCCGTTTCCGCCGACGAGCACAAGACCGACCGGATCCTGAAGGACGATTTCCGCTCCGTCACGCCGACCGGGGAACACGATGTCCGCATCCTCTTTCTCAACGTCGGCAAGGCGGACGCGATCCTTTTGAAGATCGACGGATCCGCCTGGCTCATCGACACCGGCGACCCCGAGACCGTCCCCGTCGTGCTCGGCGCGTGCGAGGATCTCGGCGTCTCGCATCTCGGCGGCATCTTTATCACGCACACCGACAACGACCACATCGGCGGGCTGCGCGCGACCCTGGCCGAAGTCCCGACCGCCGCCGTCTACACCTCCTCCATCTCGACGGACTGGGACAAGATCGAGCGGCTCCGGGGAGAGGTGCCGCGTATCGCGCTCGATCCGGGCGAAGCCGTTCACCTCACGGACGGCGTGTGGTTCGAGGTCTACGGCCCGATCCGCTACAACCCGCGCGACGACAACAATTCGCTCGTGCTGCGGCTCCGGGTCAACGGCGCGACCATCCTCTTCACCGGCGACATGATGTTCGACGAGGAGAAGACGCTCATGAGTGCCGGGCTTGACCTGCGTTGCGATCTCTTGAAGGTCGGGCATCACGGCAAGAAGGACGCGACCTCCGAGAGCTTCGTCGCCGAGGCCGGACCGAAGATCGCCGTGATCTCGGCGAACAAGGAAGAGGAGACCGAATCCGTCCACAAGAGCGTCGTCAAGCTCCTCGGGAAAGCCGGCGCGGAAGTCTATGTCACCGAGAACTACGCCATGGGGATCGAAGCGGTCGTTCTGGCATCGGGGAAGATCGAGATCTCCGATTATCAGACCGTGCACCGCGGAGAGGGCGTCGTCTTCGAGAAGGTCTCGAAATCCGATCAGATCGTCGTACTCCGCAACACGACTGCGCAGGAAATCGATCTCGCCGAATGGTGGATCGCCTCGCGGACGGGAAACGAGCTCTATGAATTCCCGGCGGGAGCTGTCATCCCGGCGGGCGGCACCATGACCGTCGCCTGTCTGGATTACAGCGGCGCGGCGGACTACCGCTGGAACGAGGGCAAGGTCTGGCACAAATCGAAGGAAGACCTCGCCGTCCTCATCGATCCGTGGGGAAACACGGTCGACACGATGGCAAGCGAATGACAGAAAGAAAGAGCTGCGCAGCGTGAAAAACTGCGGCAGCTCTTTTCTCTTGCCTGTCAGGAACCGTACATCCCGTTGACCTTCATATAGTCGTAGAGCAGCTTTCCGTGGCTCTGCTCCTCCTTCTGGATGTGGTTCAGAGTCTGGCGGACGGCGGCATCCTCGAACTCAAAGACGCAGGTGTCATAGAGGTGGGACGCGTGCTTCTCCGTCGAGAGAAGATCGGAGCAGAGATAGGAATCGGTCTTCGCATCCGTGCCCGCCGGCGCTTTCGAGAAGGACTGCGGCAGGGAAGAGCTTGCGGAGGAACCGGAGGATCCGGACGATCCCGAGGTCTGCGGCGTCTTGCCCGATTCGATGCCGTTCAAGGTCTGAAGGTGTTCGCGCTCCACCGAGGCGATCCCGCGGAAGAGCGTTTTGAGCTGATCGTCGGACGCCTCCCCGGCGTATTTCGTGTACTTCTCGATGCAGAGGGATTCCTGGCCTTTGAGATCTTCGACGAGCGTGCGTTCTTTTTCAGTGAGTGTCATACTTTCCCCTTTCTGTTTCCGCTTTCCGCGGATGACGGGAAAAGGATTGCCCCGCACGCATCCGTTTATTCACGGGAACGCCGGGATTTGTTCCGCCTTCCGTCTTTTTTCTCCGCTCCCCTTGCAAACCGGGGCCGCATCCGCTATAATGAAAGAAAAACGAATAAAAGAGAAAAGGAGAACATCATGATCGCAAAAACTTCCCCGATGGGTTGGAACAGCTGGGACTGCTGGGGCGCGGCGGTGACCGAGGAGACCGTACGCGCGAACGCCGATTACATGGCGGCGCACCTCAAGGAATTCGGCTGGGAATACGTCGTTGTCGACATCCAGTGGTATGAACCGGGCGCGACCTCACATGCCTATCACCCCTTCGCCGACCTCGACATGGACGAGTATTCCCGTCTTCTCCCGGCGGTCAACCGCTTTCCCTCTGCGGCGAACGGCGCGGGATTTGCCCCGCTCGCGGAATACGTCCACAGCCTCGGGCTGAAATTCGGCATCCACATCATGCGCGGCATCCCCCGCCAGGCCGTTTACCGCAACACGGCGATCCTCGGCTCGTCGGAACGCGCCCGCGATATTGCGAACGCCTCCTCGATCTGCTTCTGGAACTCCGACATGTACGGCGTCGATCCCGCGAAGCCCGGCGCGCGCGCGTATTACGAGAGTCTGTTTGCTCTCTATGCCTCATGGGGCGTCGACTTCATCAAATGCGACGACATCGCGCGGGAGATGCCCCGGTGCGAGCGCGAACTGCGGCTCCTCTCCGACGCCGTGAAGTCTTCGGGCCGCGACATGGTCCTCTCCCTCTCGCCCGGACCCGCGCTTCCGGAGAAGGCGGAGCTCTACAAGGAGACCGCCAACATGTGGCGCATCACCGACGACTTCTGGGACGACTGGAAGCTGCTCTACGACATGTTTGCACGCGCCGAGACCTGGTGCATCCACGCGGGACCCGGTCACTGGCCCGATGCCGACATGCTCCCCGTAGGTCCGGTCCGTCAGGTGTACGGGCGGGAGAACCGCACCCGCTTCACTGAAGACGAGCAGCGCACAATGATGACGCTCTGGTCCGTCATGCGCTCGCCCCTGATGATCGGCGGCGATATGCCGGGATTTGACGACTTCACCCGCGATCTGCTCACCAACCGCGGGATCCTCGCGATGCACAAAAACGCCCGGTACGCGCATCCCGTCTGGCGGCGGAAAAACGGGGAGGAGGAGTGGATCCTCTGGACCGCTGTGAACGCACAGGGCGGGTATTACCTCGCGGTCTTCAACGCCGGGGAGTGTGATGGGGAGATCACGGTCCCGCTCGCCGACGCGGAGATCGAAGGAGCGCGCACCCTGACCGAGCTCTGGACCGGCCGGATCACAGAGCATACGGACCGCATCGCCGTCGCCCTCCCAAAGCACGCCTGCGCCGCGTTTGCGGTGACGGAATAAACGGAAAGACAAAAAGAGAGAACCCGTACGCCGCGGGTTCTTTCTCGTGATCCGGTTAAAAAAGCAAGCGAAACTGTACCCGCATCACACGAATGCCCACTTGCGGCGGCGCGCCGTGCCGGATATAATGAAGACACGGTACCGGAATCAAACAACAAAGGAGGAAACGATATGACTATCGGAACGACCATCCGGCAGCTCCGCCGTCAGCACGATATGACGCAGGAGCAGCTTGCCGAATTCCTCGGCCTCACGGCTGCCGCCGTCTCCGGTTGGGAATGCGACCGGAATGCGCCGGACATCAGCCAGATCCCGCAGCTTTGCAGCATCTTCAGCGTGTCGGCGGATGTCCTGCTCGGGATCGACCTGACCAATCAGGAAAAGAAGATCAATGCCATCATGGACCGCGCGGAACGGTGCGGGCACAAGGAAAAGATCGAAATCTACCGGCAGGGGCTGGCGGAAAACCCGTCTTCCTATGAGTTGATGCTCAGGCTTGCGCAGGCTCTTGATTATTACGATGAGCCCGAGACCTACGAAAAGCGCTGGAAAGAGCGGGTCAAGCTCCTCGAAACCGTCCGGGAAGGGACGAGGGATGCGTATCTGAAAAACGAGGCGGAGGGATGGCTCTGCATGACCTACAAGGAAAAGGGCATGCGGGACGAAGCCCTGCGGATCGCGGAGAGCGTACCGAACCTTTCCTTTTCGCATCGGCAGCTGGAAAGACTTCTCGCAGTGGGGATGGATAAGATCTACGGCTTACATCACGACATCAAGGGGGATTTCCTCTCCCTCTGCGACGACATTTATATGTTCGCGCTCACGCAGGTGGACGGCAAACCGTTTTTCGGCAGCGAGGATGCGATCAGACTCCTCGAAAAGATCCCGGAATTCTATCGCGTCTACTTTGAAGACGGGGATTATCTCAGGCTGAATCAGGATCTTTCGCGGGTGTATATCGCGCTGGCGGAGCGCTATGCCGACCTCGGCGACGAGGAAAACACGCTGAACGCTCTCCGGCACGCGCGGGACTGTGCCGAGGCGGCGGACGCGGTATGGGGCGGTCTGGCGCCGGGACCGTACGGCGTCACGGACGTGTGGGGGTATCCGGTCATGCCGGAGAAGAACTGCCACACCTCGCTCCTCGCGCGATATTCGCTGGATTACCCGACGACCACACTTTGCATCACCAAAGAAGAAACCGAAGGATGCGGCAACGCCGCGCATGTCATCTCCGCCGCGGGACAGGCGCGCTTTGACTTCATCCGCAGCCGCGTCAACGAAATGTTCGCGGAAACGTAACGGGAAAAATCCCCCGGACGCACCGTCACGCGATCCGGGGGATTCAATCTGTTATTCTTTCTTCTGTTCCTTCTCCGCAAAGATCCGCAGGGCGTCGTAGATCCCGTTCATCTTTACGAGCGAGACATCCGCGTCCCCGGCCTTCGACGCGCACCGCCTCGGGAGGGCGACCCGCGCAAAGCCCAGCCGGAACGCCTCGTTCACCCGCTGCTCGACCGACACCACCGAGCGAAATTCGCCCGAGAGCCCCAGCTCGCCGAACGCGATCATGTCGTCCGGCACCGGAATATCGCGCAGCGACGAGATCATCGCGAAGCACGCCGCCGCATCCGCCGCCGGTTCGTCGAGATGCAGCCCGCCGATGACATTCAAATATACGTCGCACGCCGAGAATTTCAGTCCCAGCCGCTTTTCGAGCACCGCCAGAAGGAGGCACATCCGGTTGTAGTCGATCCCGTTGGCCGTCCGGCGCGGGGAGGGGAAGACCGTCGGCGTCACGAGCGCCTGGATCTCCGCGATCAGCGGCCGGCTGCCCTCCATGATGCACACGGCGCAGCTCCCGCTCACGCCCGTCGGACGCCCTTCGAGCAGCATCGCCGACGGATTCGTGACCTCCGAAAGACCGCTCTCCTCCATCTCAAACACGCCGATCTCATTGGTGGAGCCGAAGCGGTTTTTCGTCGCGCGCACGATCCGGTGCGGGGTGCGGCGGTCGCCCTCGAAGGTCAGCACGGCGTCGACCATGTGTTCGAGCACCTTCGGCCCCGCGATCCCGCCCTCCTTGTTCACATGCCCGACGATCACGACCGACGCGCCGTCCGCCTTGGCCCGGTTGATAAGCAGGGACGCGCATTCCCGCACCTGTGTCACACTGCCGCCCGCCGACGCGATCTCCTCCGCCACGACGGTCTGGATCGAATCGACGATCATGAGATCCGGTTTGATCTTGTCGAATTCCGCGAGGATGTCCTCGATCGAGGTCTCCGTGAGGACGTAGAGGTATTCCGCGCTCACGCCGAGTCGATCCGCGCGCATTTTGAGCTGTCCCTTCGACTCCTCGCCGGAGACATAGAGCACCTTGCACGAGTCCCCGATCTGTCCGCAGAGCTGCATGAGCAGGGTGGACTTGCCGATGCCCGGCTCTCCCGCGAGCAGAACGACCGATCCCTCGACCAGCCCGCCGCCGAGAACGCGGTCAAGTTCGCCGATGCCCGTGGAGTGGCGGATGTATTCCGGCATGGCGAAATCCCCGAAGCGGACGGCGTGCTCGCGTTCCCCGTGGACGGCGAGGCGGGCGTGCGATCCCGATCCGGTATTCTTGGCGGGGGCAGAGTAGGTCTCCTCGGTGAAGGAATTCCACGCGTTGCACTGCGGACACCGCCCGAGCCATTTCGCACTCTGGTAGTCGCATTCGGAGCAGACGTAGACGGTCTTGGATTTCATAAAACACTGGTTCTCCCATCGGTGAACAGGATACTTTTTCCTTATTATACCAGAGATCGGCGCGATTTGCAAGAAAAAACCGACGGAAGATTCCGCCGGTCGATTCTTTTGCGGGGGCAGGGATCAGTGCATGGTCTCCGGGATCACGGTGCCGTCGGGCTTGAAGAGCGGGAGTTTTTCGAGATAGATGATGTCGTCCCGGGTCTGGGCATCGCCCTCCGCGAGGATGGTCATCTTGCCGACGATGATGCCGCCCGCCTCGGTCACGAGCTCTTCCACCGCATGCAGGGATTCGCCCGTCGAGATCACGTCGTCCACGATCAGGATCTTCGCGCCGGCGATGAGGTTGGCGTCCGCGCGGTCGAGGAAGAGGCTCTGCTCGCCCGCCGTCGTGATGGAGTGGACCTTCACCTCGAATACGCCGGACATATAGGCCTTCGCCTTCTTGCGCGCGATGAAATACTTCTGGTTTCCGGCAAGCCGCGCCATCTCATGCGCCAGCGGAATGCCCTTCGCCTCCGCGGTGATGATATAGTCGTATTCCGGCGCGCGGTCGAGAAGCGCCTGGGCCGCCGCGGTCGTCAGTTCCGGATCGCCGAAGATGACGAACGCGCCGATGGCGAGATTTTCGTTGAGCGGGCAGATCGGGAGCTCGCGCTTCACGCCCGCGATGGTCATGGGATAAGTCAGCATAGAAGTCACGCCTTTCTGTCAGATTCTTTCGGGTTTGGAAAGCGGTGGATTTATCTCAGTTTGATGCCGAGCTTGTTTTCGAGCGCTTCGAGGATCGTCGTGACGGCCTCGTCCGCCTCCGCGTCGGTCAGGGTACGGTCGGCGGCGCGGAGCATCACCGCGTACGACATGCTCTTCCGGCCTGCGCCGATCTGCGGTCCGCGGTAGATGTCGAAGAGAGAGACGCTCGCGACGAGCTTGTCCGCCTCCCGGATGACGGAGGCCACGGACGCCGCTTCGACCGCCTCGCCCGCCACGAAGGAGAAGTCGCGCTCGATGGCGGGATGCTTCGGGATCTGGCGGTAGACGATCGCGGTGCGGCGGCAGTCATACAGCGCGTCGGTCGCGATCTCTGCGAGATACACGCCGCCTTCGATGCCGTACGCCGCCGAAACTGCCGGATGCGCTTCGCCGAAGACGCCGATCCGGACGTCACCGACATAGACCTCGGCGCAGCGGCCCGGATGGAAGGTCGGCTCGGTCGCACAGGCGCGGAACACGGGCTCTTCGGTCCCGGCGAGCGCGAGGATCGCTTCGATATAGCCCTTCATCGCGTAGAAGGCGTTGTTTTCGGGCGTCAGGATGCCGAGCGTCAGGCGCGCGGGTTCTCCGGGGAGCTTGTCCGGCTCGGTGGGCAGATAGACCTTCGACATTTCAAAGAGCTTGACGTCGCGGTTTTTCACGTTGTAGTTGTCGCCGAGGACCTTGAGCATCGAGGGCAGGGTGGTCGTCCGCATGACGGAGGTGTCTTCGCCGAGCGGATTGGAGATCACGACGCCCACCCGGCGCGGATCGTCCGCGGGGAGACGGATCTTGTCATACCACGAGGGGCTGATGAAGGAGAAGGTCTCGATCTCGTTCATGCCCATGCCGACGAGGGTGTCGTGCAGGGTGTTGTCGAAATTCTGCCTCTCCGTCCGCGCACCGAGGGTCGGAGTCGCGGAGGAGGAGAGGGTCGCCTGGATCTTGTCGTAGCCATACATCCGGAGGATCTCTTCGGCGATGTCGTTCATGCAGCGGACGTCGTCGCGGAAGGTGGGAACGGTGATGGTGCCGAGATCGTCGGAGACCTCGAAATCGAGCTTTTTCATGGTCTCGGCCATGTATTCCTGCGTCAGGTTCACGCCGAGGAACGCGTTGATGACGTCCGCGTCGAGGGGCAACTTCACCTTTTCCTTCGGGACGGGATAAACGTCGATCGTGCCGTTCACGATTTCGCCCGCGCCGAGCAGCTCCACCATCTCGCACGCCCGGTCGAGCGCCGGCATGGTGTTCTCGGAGTCGAGGCCCTTTTCAAAGCGGGAGGAGGATTCGGTCCGCATGCCGAGCTTCTTCGCCGTGACGCGGACCGAGCCCGGGTGGAAGGTCGCGGATTCAAACACAACGGTCGCGGTCGAATCGGTGATTTCGCTGTTCTCGCCGCCCATGACGCCCGCCAGCGCGACGGCCTTCTTTTCGTCGGCGATCACGAGCATGGAGGAGTCGAGGGTGTGCGGGATCGAGTCGAGGGAGACGAATTCCTCACCGTCCCCCGCGGAGCGCACCACGATCTTCGAGCCGTCGAGGCAGCGGTAGTCGAAGGCGTGCATCGGCTGGCCGTATTCGAGCATGACGAAGTTCGTGATGTCCACGATGTTGTTGATCGGACGGACGCCGGACGCGCGCAGCTTCATGCGCAGCCACAGCGGGGAAGGACCGATCTTCACGTTTTTGACGACTCTCGCCGAGTAGCGGTAGCACTTTTCGGTGTTCTGCACGTCGACGGAAAGGTAGTTTTCAATGCAGTCGCCGTCCGGGCAGGGGGCGGGCTTCTTGATGGGCGGCAGATCGAGCGGACGGCCGAAGGTGACGGCGGTCTCGCGGGCCAGACCGAGGACGGAGAGGCAGTCCGGACGGTTGGAGGTGATCTCGAATTCGACCACGACGTCGCGCAGGCCGAGCTCCTTCACCATGTCCGCGCCGAGCGGGATGTCGCCGAGCCCGACGTCGCTGAGGATGAGGATCCCGTCCTCGATGGCGCCCGGCATGTCGTGTAAGGTCAGCCCGAGCTCCGCGATGGAGCAGAACATGCCCTCGGAGACTTCGCCGCGGAGCTTGCCGCGCTTGATCTTCACGTCTCCCGGGAGATGCGCGCCGTCGACGGCCACGGGAACGAGCGCGCCTTCAAAGACGTTCGTCGCCGCCGTGATGATCTGGAGCGGTTCCGCCGCGCCGACGTCCACCTGACAGATCACGAGACGCTCGGCGTTCGGATGGCGGTCGATCTTCAAAATCTTTCCGCAGATCACGCCGGATACGTCCGTGCCGAGTTCTTCGTAGCCCTCGACCTTCGAGCCGGACATGGTCATGCGGTCGCAGTATTCCTTGATGGTGATATCGCTGACGTCCGTGTAGTCCGCCAGCCATTTCATGGAGAGAGTCATATCGGTTTTCAGTCCCTTTCTTGATAGATGCCTCAGGTGCCGGCGGATGCGCCGAGCCGGCTGTCGATGTAGGCGGTGAGGATGTCGACGGAGGTCTGCCCCGCGTTGCCGTTCACCACCATGTCCGCGTGCCAGCGGGTGGGCTCGATCAGCTCGTTGTGGCGGAAGCGCACTGTGTCGATGTAGCGGTCCGTCACCTCGTCGAACGTCTGCCCGAAGGAGGTGAACCGCCGGATGCGCCGCACGAGCCGCTCGTCGCTGTCGAGGTCCACATAGAGCTTCAGATCGCACTTTTCGCGGATCGGCTCGAGATAGAGGGCAAAGAGCCCTTCGATGATGAGGATATCTTCTTTTCCCTCCGCGATCGATAAGTCAAAATCGGCGTAGAGCCGGTCGAGGTAGAGCGCGTCGGGGTGATTGTGTTCGACGTAGGTCTTCCCGGTGATGGGCGCGACGGTCGTGATGGACGGCTTCCGGAAATAGGCGTCCATGTGCATGACCTTTGCGCGGTCGCCGTAATGGGCTGCGAGTTTTTCCGCGAGGGTGCTCTTGCCGGAGCAGGTGCCGCCCGCGATGCCGATGACAAACATATGGTTTCCTCCGTGTCCATGTTGGATAACAGCCCTTCCTTAGGGGAGGCCGTCAACTGGCTCCCGGTTCTACCGGGTCAGAATTGATTCAGGAAGCGGATATCGTTCTCATAGAGCAGCCGCATGTCGTCGATGTGATATTTGAGAAGCGCGATGCGCTCGATGCCGAGACCGAACGCAAAACCGGAGTAGACTTCGGGGTCGATGCCGCAGTTGCGGAGCACGTTCGGATGGACCATGCCCGCACCGAGGATCTCGATCCAGCCCTCGCCCTTGCAGAGACGGCAGCCCGTGCCGCCGCAGACGAAGCAGGAGACGTCGACCTCCGCGGACGGCTCCGTGAAGGGGAAGTGATGCGGACGGAAGCGGATCTTGGTCTGCTCGCCGAACATGCGCTTGGCGAACATTTCAAGCGCGCCCTTGAGGTCCCCCATCGTGATGCCGCGGTCGATCACAAGGCCTTCGAGCTGGTGGAAGAGCGGGGAATGGGTGGCGTCCACGGCGTCGGAGCGGTAGACGCGGCCGGGGGAGATGATCTTGATCGGCGGCTGGGTCTTCTCCATCACGCGGGCCTGGACCGGGGAGGTCTGGGAGCGGAGCAGGATGTTGTCGGTGATATAGAACGTGTCCTGCGTGTCGCGCGCGGGATGATCCGGCGGGATGTTCAGCGCCTGGAAGTTGTAGTAATCGTATTCCACCTCGGGGCCGTCCACGATGGAATAGCCCATGCCGAGGAAGATGTCCTCAAGCTGACGCTGCACGAGCGCAAGCGGATGAAAGTGTCCCGCCCGGATCGGATCGCCGGGGACGGTGACGTCGAGCTTTTCGGCGGCGAGCTTCTTTTCCATCGCCTTGCCCTTCGCCGCCGTCGCGAGTTCGTCGATCTTCTGTTCGATCTCGGCGCGGACGTCGTTTGCCAGCTGGCCGATCACGGGGCGCTCCTCGGCGGAGAGCTTGCCCATGCCGCGCAGCACGGCGGTCAGCTCGCCCTTTTTGCCGAGATACCGGATGCGAAGCTCTTCCAGCTCCGCCGTTGGAGAGGCGAGCGCTTCCATCGCCTCTTTCCTGATTTTTTCGAGGGTCTCTCTCATGTGTCGAATGTTTCCTTTCGATGGTTTCGTACGCATAGTCATGCCGGGCGGGGCAATAAAAAATCCCTGCCGATGCGAAAAAAACGCGACCTCAGGGACGGCTTTCGCCGCGGTACCACCCGGATTCCACGCAAAAAGCGCGGCACTCGTGCCGATTGGCAGGGACGTAACGGATCCCACGCGTCCGGGACTACTGATTTTCCCCCCGGCAGCCTGCCCCCCGATGACGGGAGAGCGGAGAAAGCGAACGGCGGGACAACGGCGTCGTGTCGGCTTGCAGCCCGTGACCGGCACTCTCTTGGGACGCCCGGATATGTCCGCCCTCTTCCTCGCGGCATTTCGTGACGGCTCCGCACGGTGCAGAACCGCCTGTTTGATCCCGTATATTATAGCACAATCCGCCCCGCCATGCAAGAGGAAAACGGAAAAAACTGCGGCAATTCGATAATTTGCAGGCGGAAAAGCCTTAGAGAAAACAGGCTTGCGGACGGAAAACCGTTCGTGCCCATAAAAGGAAGGGAAATGCTTGACACGGATCCGGTTTTGCTTTATAATAAGAAAAAAGAATGACCCGAGCGGAAAATCACGCCGAAAACCGGAGGAAATGATGAAAACCCGCATTTTTTCTCTCATTCTCGCGCTTGCCGTGCTGCTGTCCTGCCTCGCGGCGTGTGAAAGCGGGGAAAGTCCATCCCCAATAACCGGCGGTGAAGAAAATGCATCGACCGCTACGGACTACCTCGACTTTCAATATCCGGAAGAAACAGACACCCTTATCCTGTATATGGAGGAACAAGACAACGAATTCTGGAACATTGCAATAGGGCGTTTCCAGGAGTTGTACCCGGATGTGGAGGTTGTCACAAAGCGTTTTGAACAGGATGACTTCCTTGCCACGATCCGCACAGAGCTTCCTGCTGGGAAAGGTCCGGACCTTCTGTTCTGCGTAGACACCTATCTACCGGATATCTATAAAAGCATGGCCACGCAGACGCTTGTTGATCTCACACCTTATATACGCTTCGACGAAGACTTCTGTGAAGACGATTACAACGACGGTGTCATGCGGGGAGGCAAGCTGAACGGCAGACAGTATCTGGTTCCGGTTTTCTATGAACTGTCCTGTGTTACCACTTCGGAAGAACTGCTCCGTGAAAGCGGGATAGACCCGTCTTCGATAAATACATTTGAGGGGCTGTATCAAGCATGTGTGAAATTCCACGACAGCAACCCGGATGCCCCTCTGTTTCAGATCGGCGCGGAAACAAACAATTTGAAGCAGGTCTATCAATACAGCGGATTCCGTCTGATCGATTACGAAACCAATACCGTCCATTTCGATGAAGAAAATTTCAAGTGTATGGTCGACATCTGCAAGCTGTTCTATGTAAAGGATCCGCCGCAACCATACTTTATGATGGACTGGGCGGCAGTAGCAAAACGGACCTGTATGTTTGCAAATTGCGGTTCCACCATATTTAATTATCTAAACAGCTATGCAGACCTGAATTATTACGTTGGAGAAACGCCGATTCTATATGCCTTTCCGAACGAAAGCAACGGTATTTCCGCGAGGATCTCGCGCTTTGCTGCCGTTCCGATTGGCGCCGAGAATAAGCTGAACGGCTATCGAATGCTCAAGGTTCTGCTGGATATGGAGGTGCAGACCGGCATTCCGAAAGGCCAGACTGTGCAAGCCCCTTCTGTTATGATTTCCGCAATGGGCCTCCCTGTGAACCGGGAAGCAATCAAAAGAAGTATAGAGTATTATGCGCAGGAGTACATGGACAGGACCGGCGGGGAGCTCACGGACGAGGATAAAAATTATATTTTCGGACTTACGGAAAGTGTTACCGACAGCGTTCTGATTCCGACGGAACTTTTTAAACTCTATAAAAAATCGGTTATGCAGTATATTGTTGACAAGAAACCGTTTGAGAATGTGCTTAAAGTACTGAAAGAGAAGCTCGAGATTTACAAGGACGAATAAAATGAAACATCATCATTTATCCCTCCGCGCGAAGGACGCCATAACCGGCTTCCTCTTCACGCTCCCGGCCCTTGTGGGCCTGGCCGCGTTCTTCGTGGTCCCGTTCGGGATCACCATGAAAATGTCCCTCACCGAGAGCATGGGCTCCTCAAAGTTCGTAGGACTGAAAAACTATCGGGATGTCATGGGCAGCGCGGCCTTCAAGCTCGCGGCGAAGAACACGTTCAAGTTCTTCGGCGTCGCCCTGCCGTGCATTCTGATCCTCTCGCTCTTCATCGCGCTGCTTCTGTTCCGCAACCTCAAAAAGTACGACATTTTCCGCACCTTCTTCGTCTTCCCGCTGGTCCTCCCGGTTTCCTCGGTCGTCCTGTTCTTCCAGATCGTCTTTTCCGATCTCGGCGTGGTGAACGGCGCGCTCGAAGGCCTCGGGATGCACGCGGCGGACTGGACGGGGGAGCAGGCGTTCTGGGTGCTTCTGATCCTGTACCTATGGAAGAACACGGGGTATAACGTCGTCCTCTTCCCCGCCGCGCTGAACTCCGTCCCGCCGGATCTCTACGAGGCCGCCTCGCTCGACGGCGCGGGCTGGTGGAAGAAGCTGACGCGGATCACGCTTCCCATGATCGCCCCGCACACGCGGTTCATCCTTGTCATTTCGATTGTGAATCTCTTCAAGTCCTTCCGCGAGGCATACATTTTGTTCGGCGACCACCCGGATCAGAGCATCTACATGATCCAGCACTTCATGAACAACAATTTCATCAACCTGAATTACATCCGGCTGTCGGTCGGCGCGGCATTGGTCTTTCTGGTCATTTTCGTGCTCGTCGGCTTGCTGCTCACGCTGAGGGATAAGGACGAAGGGGGGCATGAATAATGGCAAAGCGCAGAAAAATGGGCGACATCGTGACGCTCGTCGTGTTGATTCTCATGTCCGTGGTTGTCATCCTTCCCGTTCTCTTCATGGTGACACACTCGTTCATGAGTTCGTCGGAGCTGACCGCGAGCTACGGTAAGATCCTTTCGTCCTCCAAAGACGACGAGGACGACACCCCCATCGAGGTCGACGCGCACCTGATCCCGCGGGAACCGTCCTTAAAAGGCTATTGGGACGTCTTCCTCGCGACGCCGGACTATCTCGGCAAGTTTTGGCTGTCCCTCGGCCTATGCGCGGCGATCACGGCGGGGCAGACGCTCCTTGCCTGTCTCGGCGGGTACGGATTCGCGAAGTTCAAGTACCCGGGGAAGAACCTCCTGTTCGCGCTGATGGTGCTTCTTATGATGCTTCCCCTGCAGGTGACGCTTGTCCCGAACTACATCGTCCTCGACAAGATGGGCATGATCGGCTCGTACTCGGCGATCATCCTGCCGGGGATCTGTTCCGCGTTCGGCGTGTTCCTGCTGACGCAGACCTTCAAGTCAATCCCGGATTCGGTCCTCGAAGCCGCGCGGCTCGACGGGGCGAATCAGTTCAAAACCCTGCTTCTCGTCGTGATCCCGCAGGCGAAGGCGGGCATCGCGTCCCTCGTGAT
>JAFZPN010000095.1 GCA_017550315.1 Clostridia bacterium | reverse complement strand
GCGGACGGCTACTGCGGCATGGAATACGACGAACCCTACATCCTCGAAAAGGTCGTGATCCTGTCCCGTTACGTGGACGCCAACTGGAACGAACGCTTTGAAGGCGCGATGATCGAAGGCTCCAACGACGGCGAAGAGTGGGAGACCCTCTGGACCTCGGAAGAGCAGGGCACGGCTCCCGATTACTACGTCGTGACCGAATTCGAGAACAACTACGGCTACAAGATGTTCCGTTACTTCAACGATTACAAGCACGGCGACGTGGCGGAAGTCGAGTTCTACGGCACGCCCGGCACGGCTGAACGTCCGGCGGAAGAGCCGAAGGCGGAAGAACCGGTCGCGGAGGAACCGAAGACTGAAGAGCCGGTCGCAGAGGAACCGAAGACCGAAGAACCGACGGCAGAAGAGCCCAAGACCGAAGAACCCGCGGCGGAGACGCCCACGACCGACAACAAGCCCGCCGAGACCGCGAAGTCCGGCTGCGGCTCGATGATCGGCGGCGGCTTCATCGTCCTCGTCACGGTCCTCGGCTCTGCGTGGATTGCCAAGAGAAAATAAGCTGATCCCGTAAACGGCATTTCGATCAGAACACAACCCGAACGGGAGACGGCGTGAAAACCGCCTCCCGTTTTTTCGCATGACGGGGAAAATGTTCCGCACGGCGGGAACTTTTTGCCCTCCTGCGGCGTCTAACAGGCAGAAAACAACCGGAGGAGGTTCCTGAATAATGAGAATCCAAACGAAAATCAGAATGCTGTCCGCTCTTCTCGCCCTCCTGCTCGCGCTCGTGTCCTGCGGGACCCCTGCGCAGAGAGAGGAGAATGTGCAGTCGCAGACCGGCATGCTGACCGCCGTGATCCCGCTCGCCGCAGCCGCGAAGGATCCGGAAGGACGCGAAGCCGATGCCGCCGTAACGGACGCCGTGACGGTCTTCTCGGAGAAATTCTGGAAGGAAGCCGTCAAAGAAGCCTCAGGAAACGTGATCCTTTCTCCGCTGTCCCTGTATTACGCGCTCTCCCTCACGTCCAACGGCGCGTCCGGGGAGACGAAAAAGGCTTTTGAAGAGACGCTCGGGCTGCCGGTGGAGGAACTCAACGAATACCTCTACACGCTGACGGGCAAGCTGGCCGCAACCGAAAATTCCACCGTGGATATCGCCAATTCCGTCTGGGGCAACAGCGGGAGCTTCACGATCTCGCCGGACTTCATCAAGGTCGGAGAGGCGTATTATGCCGCCGAGGCGCGGTCCGTTCCCTTCAATGCGGAAACCGTCAAGGCGATCAACGCGTGGGTCAGCGAAAAGACGGATGGCATGATCCCCATGCTCATGGAGGACCTCGACCCGTCCCTGATTCTGGTCCTGCTCAACACCGTCCTCTTCGACGGCGTCTGGGAGGTGGAGTATGAAGAAGACGCCGTCGTCCCCGGCAGCTTTACCGCCCGGGACGGGAAGACCGTCGACGCCGATTTCCTCCGGTCGACGGAATACGGGTATTTCGAGACGAAGGGCGGCGTCGGCTTCTCCAAGGCCTATAAGGACGGCTACCGCTTCGTGGCAGTCCTCCCGGACGATCCGGACGCGGACATGATCGCCTTCGCTGAGGAGATGGATCTCGGGGACATCCTGACAGGGGCCCGCGAGAGCAGCAAAAAGGTCTACGCCTATATCCCCAAATTCGAGTATTCCACCACGCTCGGGCTGAACGACGTCACGGAACGTCTCGGGCTCGGAAGGATCTTCACGCCGCTGGCGGAGCTCGGCGGGCTGTCCGCGGCGGGTGTGAACGACATCGTGGTCAGCGACATCCTCCAGAAAGCGAAGGTCATCCTGAACGAGCACGGGACCAAAGCGGCCGCGGTCACGGAGATCACCTTCAAGAACACGGCACTCCTGCCGGAACAGACGCCGACTGTGAGGCTTGACCGCCCGTTCTTCTATGTCATCATCGATGCCGACGGGATCCCGCTGTTCATGGGCGCGCTCGAGAACCCGGCACAGTAACGCCAGGGCCCTTGCCGGCAAACAGAAAAATGACTCCGCTGTACATGGGTACGGACGGGGTCATTTTTGTCGGGAAATCCGGATCGGCCGGGAAAGCGCGGATGCCGGCGGGCTCAGTTTTTGAGATCCTTGATGGGCACCGTGACGTCGACGCCGTGGAATCCCTCGCCGAGGATCTCGCTCGCGGGGGAGAGCACGACGAACGAATCGGGGGCGATCTCGCGCAGGATGTCCTTCATCTCATAGACCTGCCGGGGCGAGACGACCGCGAGGAGGAGATTGTGCTCCTCTCCCCGGTACATGCCGCGCGCGGGGATGAGGGTGACGCCGCGTTCGAGCCGTTCGCAGATCGCGGCGGAGAGGACCTCTGCGTCCACGTCGGTGATGATCTGGAAGAGATAGGCCTTGTTGAAGCCGTTGATGCAGGCGTCGGTGACCCACGAGCAGACGGCGATGGAGAGGGCGGCGTAGATGCCGGTTTCGAGGTCGCCGAAGGTGAAGACGGAGAGGAGGATGACGGCGGCGTCGATGAGCATGACGAAGGTGCCGAGCGTGAGGACGCGGAATTTCGTGATGAGGAGGCGTCCGAGAAGGTCGGTCCCGCTGCCGGAAACGCGTCCGCGCACGAGGACCGCCGCGCCGAGCCCGTAGAGACCGCCGCCGCAGAGGGAGGCGAGGATCATATTGTCCGTGAGCGTGGGGAGCGGCGCGAAGAGGTCGGTGAAGAGGGAGAGAGCGGCGGTGGAGGCGAGGGCGGAGAGGGTATATCGCCAGCCCTGCACGAAGAAGGACCACACGAGGACGGGGATGCTGATGACGAAGACGACGGTGCCGACGCTGACGGGGAGGTAGTGGGAGACGACGAGGCCGAGGCCGCCGAATCCGCCCGCCGCGATGTCGTTCCCGGCGAAGAAGAGGTCGAAGCCGAGCGCGACGAGGAGGTTGCCGACGATGAGGTGGCCGTATTCGCGCAGGAGAATGAGGATTTTCTGTTTTTTCTTTCGGATGAACGCGGGCATGCTGAAACTCCGGGGGATGAATTTTGGATGGATTTGGATATACATAGGAATATCGTGTATATACGCACAAAGGATATGATACCACAAAATGCGCAAAAAATCAAGAGGGCAGGGGAATGTATTTCTTTTCGAGAAGGGGATGCACCGGACTGCGGGCTTGCGCCGGTGAGCCCGCCATGTGTCTCCGGGCACTGCCCGGGGGAAGGTGGATTCGCCAGCTTGCGAGCTCGGCCGGCTCCTGAACTGCGTTCAGGGGCGCGGCTCTGACAGCCTGAACCGTTCCCTGCGGGCTTGCGCCAGTGAGCCCGCCATGTGTCTCCGGGCACTGCCCGGGGGGGAAGGTGGATTCGCCAGCTTGCGAGCTCGGCCGGCTCCTGAACTGCGTTCAGGGGCGCGG
>JAFZPN010000094.1 GCA_017550315.1 Clostridia bacterium | reverse complement strand
GTAGGTCATGCCGGCCTCTTCGGCGAGGCGGACCCACGCGTCGGGATCGAAGCAGATGGGGTTGAAGCGCGCGGCGAGGGCTTCGTAGTCGGCGTGGGACCAGTCGCCCCGCGCAAGGACTTGTTCGTGGACGCCCGGGATGGCGTAGAGGCCCCAGTGGAGGAACATGCCGAAGCGGTTCGGGATTGCGGGATGCATGGACGGGCTCCTTCCTGTTTCTGACAGTTCATGACAGCATTATAGCATATCCGCGCGCGGGATGCAAGGGAGGAAGGAGGGCAAAATCATGGTTTGTATCCTTTCCTTCAACTGCGCGGCAGGGCCTTGCGGATTATATTTTGACGGAAGCGTTTGTTTTTTTGTCCTTCCGGACGGGACCCAAGAGGCCTCCGCGACCGGCCTCTTGGGGATCACCGCCGCCAGAGGCGCTTTCCCCTCGGTTTCAGCTTGCTGAAACCGGCTGGACATCCACCCCTCCAACGTGCATCTTCGAGTTTTCTGAAGCGTTGTTCAATGAGGGCTAAACCTCTTCATTTCAAGGATTACATGGCCGCACCAATATAGGAAAGTGAGGGCTCACGGTCTTCATTTTATGCGGTAGTGGGGGTGCAGGATCAAGTCAAGCACTCACCGCTGCACCCTATGCCTCGACGGAGTCGAAAGGTCTAACACCGGCCGCTGCATAAACTGGCGTGCGCGAGCCTTGAAAGTAGCCGTGCCACTCATCTTGGAGATGGCCCCTGTAATCCTACGTTGGATAGGCGCGATGAAACTTGTTTCATCCGCCGTTCAGCTGCATCCCATTGAGCAAAGGTGCCGAAAACTCGCGGTACGCACGTTGAGGGGTGGATTCCAAAGGCGGGGAACGCGCCTTTGGCCGGGGTGATTCACAAGAGGGCCGCGGCCGGTCCTCTTGTGCGCCAGCCGCGTAGGCGAAAAAAACAAACGATTTCGTATGTCTCAAATCCGCAAGCGTCAGCGCGCAGACAACAGCATAAATCCAGCCCGCCAGAGTCAGCGCGCAGGTCGCGGATTTCTAAAAACCCGAAAAAGGATTTCAAAAATCGTTGCATTTGCCCGCCGGATCTGCTATAATGCGTACAGAAGCGGAGATCCGTGCATACGCGGGCCCCCCCTCCCCCCATCCCCCGCACAAAGAAAGGAACGCGCCATGATCGAAACCGGTTGGATATCCATCCTCCCCCCGCTCGTCGCCATCATTCTGGCCCTGCTCACCAAGGAGGTCTACTCCGCGCTCTTCGTCGGCGTGCTGTCCGGCATGGCGATCTACGTCGCGGCGGCGCACGAGCCCTTTACGGCGATCTTCTCCCATCTCTTCGACATGATGGCCGAAAAGATCGCGGACAATTCCTACATGATCATCTTCCTCGCCCTGCTCTGGGCCGTCATCACCCTCGTCGGCAAGTCCGGCGGGACGGCTGCCTACGGACGCTGGGCCGAGAAAAAGCTCAAAACCAAGCGCGCGACCCGGCTGGCAACGGCCCTGCTCGGCGTCCTCGTCTTCATCGACGACGGCTTCAACTGCCTCACCATCGGCACGGTCATGCGCCCGATCTATGACCGGCAGCGCGTTTCCCGGGAAAAGCTCGCCTACATCATCGACGCGACCGCCGCGCCTGTGTGCATCATCGCGCCGGTCTCCTCCTGGGCCGTGGCTGTCGCCTCCGAGGTCAGCGAGACGAACGGTTTCCACGCCTTCCTCTCGACGATCCCGTACAATCTCTACGCGCTCCTCACCATCCTCATGGTGATGTTCGTGTGCGTCACGGGCTTTGATTTCGGCAAAATGAAGCAGGCGGAGGAGCGGGTCCGTCTCGAAGGCGCGCCCGTGTCCGCCGAAGAGGGGTCGCAGGAAGGTGGGCCGCGAGGCACCGTGCTGGATCTGGTCCTGCCCATCCTCGTTCTGATCGTCTGCGCGATCCTCGGCATGGCGTACGTCGGCGGCTTCTTCCACGGCGTGCCGTTCTCCGAGGCCATCGGGGTGTATCCGACGGCGGGGCTGTCCCTCGGGGCGTTCGCGGCGCTTGTGACGGCGTTCGTGATGTACATCCCCCGCAAAATCATCGGCCCGAAGCAGTTCGCGGAGTCCGTCGTCAGCGGGATCGGGAGCATCGTTCCGCCCATGCTGATCCTCATCCTCTCGTGGAGTCTCGGCGGAGTCTGCCGGCAGATGATCGGGACGGGCGAGTTCATCTCCGGCTTCGTCTCGACCGCGAATCCGCCGATGGGCGTGCTTCCGTTCCTCGTATTCGTGATCGCCGCCGTCATGTCCTTCTCCATGGGGACGTCGTGGGGGACGTTCGGGATGCTCATCCCCATCGTCACCATGATCTGCTCGTCGGCGGGATATGAGGGGCTCCTGATCCCGGTGCTCGGCGCGACGCTGGCGGGATCGGTGTACGGCGACCACTGTTCCCCGATCTCCGACACGACGATTTTAGCCTCGACCGGGGCGCAGTGCGAGCACATCCGGCACGTGGAGACGCAGATCCCGTACGCGACGCTGGTGGCCGCGGTCTGTGCCGTGGGGTACTTGATCATTGGCTTCACGGGCACGCCGTGGATCGGGCTGGGCGTCGGCGCGGTCCTGCTGTTCGGCGCGGTGGTGGCGCTGCACCGCCGCAATGCGGGAAAGGCGGAGGAATAAAGGGAAATACGCCGCATACCGTTTGCTTTTCAGGAAGGATTTGAAAGATGGAAGAGAAGAAAGAGGGCCGCGGGGTCCCGTTCTGCACGTGCACGGACACGAAATGCCCCTGTCATCCGGCGAATCACGACAAGGGCTGCACGCCGTGCATCGCGAAGAATCTGCGGCAGCGAGAGATCCCGTCGTGCTTTTTCCGCGCGGCGGCCGATGGGGCGGAGAAGCCCACGGACGGCTGGCATTTTGAGGATTTCGCCGCCCTGATCGAAGCGGTGAAGGAAAAGGTGTGATACTATTCTCGTTCTAAAATGACAAGAACATAAGTCGCATCGGGGTCCCCTCATCAGTCACTTCGTGACAGCTTCTCCACGGAGGGAGAAGCCTTTACAAAATGCAGTCGAAAACGGATGATAGCTATCTTCCGTGACGGATGCACAAACGCGAGCCTTCCCCCGCCGTGGGGAAGGTGGCCCGTAGGGCCGGATGAGGGGATATGTTCGGCGTGAATAAATGACATTTAGAATGAGATTAGTATGAGGTGTTTTAGGTTGAGATTAGTATGAGAAACGAAAAAACAGGGCTCCGGTGAAACGGGGCCCCGTTTTCTGGGAAGGACGGCGCGCTCACGCGCGTTTTTTCATCCGCACGAGGATCGTCGTGTACAGCGGCAGGGGGAAGATGTGCGCGCCCGAGGACCCATAGAAGGTCTCGCGCGTGACGGGATCCATGTCGTGCGACGCGTCGAGGAACCGATATTCGACGTCGACGCCCCGCTCCGCGGCGAAGCCCTCCCACCCGATCGTCAGCGGGACGGTCTCGCCCTCCGCGCCCGATCCGTCGATCGAGGGGTGATCCCGGTAGTACGAGAGGAGGATCGCGGCCTCGCTCCGGTCTTCGGATACCGCCGCCGAGACATAGATGCCGTGCGTGTCCGATTCCGCGCGGACCTCCGTGCCGAGGTCGTAGAGTTCCCCGAAGGCTTTGAGGGCGTGATAGGTTTTCAGCGGCTTCTGCGAATAGGCGTCGAAGAGGCCGTTCCACTTCACGCTGTAGCTCGCGTCGTAGTACATGAAGTGATCGAGCGGCGAGCGCTGCGCCGTGAGGATCGAGGCGGCGGCGTAGGCCGAACCCTTGAGCCCGATGATGGTGTAGTACGAGGTCAAGAGATCCGCCCTTGACCAGCTCTTCACGTAGTTCCATTCGTTCAGGATCAGCTCGGCGTCGGGGTAGCCGTACCGATCTGCCAGGGCGCGCGCGGCTTCCGCGTCCCGGGCGAAATCGTCGGCTTCGCGGCCGTAGTGATGGAAGGAGAAGAAGTCGAGTGGCGCGGGATCGGCGGGATCGCGGGTGAGATAGCGGAAGAATCCGTCGAGGAGCCAGTGACTGCCGACCGATGAAGCGGCCGGACCGCCGATCTTGAGGTGCGGGAAGCAGGCTTTGAGATGGCGCGCGGCGGTGTCGTAGAGCGGGAAGAAGTCCTCGATCGGGGCGTCCCAGCACTGCGGGTTCACGTCGGGCTCGTTCCAGATCTCCCAGTATTCGATGCCGTAGTGATGCCCGTTTGCCCAGCCCTCGTTCAGGTGGCGGATGAAGTGCTCGCATATCCGGGCCCACTTGGCGTAGTCCTTCGGCGGCAGGGCCCCGTAGCGCTTCGATTCGTGCTCGATGCGGTTGCCGAGGCGGTAGAAGACCTTCGTGCCGGAGGCGAGGATATGCTCCATGTACTCGTCCGTGAGGTCGAAGTCGTAGGAGGCGGGATCGTTTTCGTCCCGGTCGAAATCCGGGAAGACGGCGAGGATGTCGACGGTGTGCGGACCGCCGTAGGCCGGGGTGAACGAGGCGTCGTGGGTGCGGGCAAAGGGGAATTTCGCCGCGCGGTAGTCCTCGAAATTGCCGAAGCTGTGGTTCTGCGGCATGGTCGGGCCGTTGTTCACGCTGTGCATGGGCTTGATTCTGCCCGTTGCGGCATGGAAATCGACGTGGATTTGAGACATGTGCGTCCTCCCTCATCATCCGTTTGGCTGTTTGGCGGGACCGAAATGCGGCCCCGTCTGAGGATATTATAGCCCGCCGGGGAGGGGTTGTCAAGCAGATTCCCCGGCCCGGAAGGACGGATTTGCATGAAAATTACAAAAAATCGGCCCGAAGGTGTTGAAAATCCCGGCGGAATGTAGTATAATAGAGAGGCAGTCGGAGCCCAGGGTCCCGCGAACGGACCCGGCAACGAGCGGCAAAGCCGTTTTTCCGGAGCGTAAGACTGCAGAACATATTATATGAAAGGACCCAGAACCATGAAAAAAGTATTCCTCCTTCTTTCTGCAGTTCTCCTGATCGCACTTCTGGCGATCCCGGCGTTTGCGGAATTTGATCTCGAAGACTTCACGATTCCGGACACGGGCGTGCACTTCGCGTTCAACGGCGATGCCAAGGATGAATTCGGCAACGTGACCGGTGAGCTGGTCGGCGAACCCACGTTCGTG
>JAFZPN010000093.1 GCA_017550315.1 Clostridia bacterium | reverse complement strand
TGGTCGATGTTCTTGCAGCCCACGGTGAGCTGGATGATGATGTCGCTCTCCGTGCGCTTTTTCGTATTGATGCCGAGCAGGGTGACCTTCATGTCGGCAAGGGCGGTCGTGATGTTCGAGAGCAGGCGGATGTCGTTCTCCGCGTAAATCTGGAGGCCCACTTCGTACAGCGGCTTTCCGCCGGTCGGGTATTCGTCGTTGTCCCATTCGGCATGGAGCCAGCGGTCCGCCTGCTCGGGCTTCGACTGTCCGGCGACGGCGTTGGGGCAGTCCCGCTTGTGGATCGAGATCCCGTAGCCCTTGGTGACGAAACCGATGATCTCGTCGCCCGGGAGCGGATTGCAGCACTTCGCGAATTTGACCTCGCAGCCGTCCGCGCCGTCGACGATGATGCCGCCCGAGGACTTGCGCTTCTTGATGGTCCCGGTCTCGATCTCGGCGACGTCGGTGATCGGCGTCTCCTCCGGCTTCACGACGCGCTCGTACTCCTGCTTGAGCTTCGAGGAGACCTTGGTCATCGCGATGCCGTTGTAGCCGACCGCGTTGTAGAGATCGTCCACGTCCGCCATGCCGAGCTTCTTGGCGGTCGCCGCGACGATTTCCTCAAGCTGTACGTCCGTCGGGCGGATGCGCCAGCGCGAGAGGACCCGCTCGATCTCCGCCTGCCCGATCTTGATGTTCTCGGGCCGCTTTTCCTTCTTGAACCACTGGCGGATCTTCGCGCGGGCTTCGCTCGTCTTGACGATCTTCAGCCAGTCGCGGCTCGGACCCTTCGACGCGGAGGACGTCAGGACCTCAACGATGTCGCCGGTCTGCGGTACGCGGTCGATCGGCGCGATCATGCCGTTGATCTTCGCCCCGACCATCTTGTTGCCGACCTCGGAGTGGATGGCGTAGGCGAAGTCAATGAGGGTGGAGTTGACGGGCAGCGCGATGACGTCGCCCTTCGGAGTGAAGACGAAGGTCTCGTCCGAGAAAATGTCGATCTTCAGGGCGTGCATGAAATCTTCCGTATCGATCGCGCCGTTTTCGGTGTCGATCAGGCGGGAGATCCACGCGAGCTTCTGGTCGATCTCTTCTTTGCTGGACGCGCCGGACTTGTATTTCCAGTGCGCCGCGATGCCGTATTCCGCGACCTGATGCATCTCGCGCGTGCGGATCTGCACCTCGAACGGAATGCCGTCACGCCCGATGACCGTCGTGTGCAGGGACTGGTACATATTGGGCTTCGGCGTGGAGATATAGTCCTTGAAGCGGCCCGGGATGGACTTGAAGAGCTCGTGGATGATGCCGAGGGCCGTGTAGCATTCGAGCTCGGTGTCGACGATGATGCGGATCGCGTAGAAGTCGTAGATCTCGTCGAAGGATTTGTTCTGCCGGAACATCTTCCGGTAAATGGAATAGACCGTCTTGACGCGCCCTTCGAGGGTGAAGTGGATGCCGTATTCCTCGAGCTTTTCGGCGACGTACGCGCGGGTGTTTTCGATGAAGTTCTGGTTCTGGCCGTATTTCGTCTCGATGTAGTCCGAGACCTCGGCGTATCCGATGGGATCGAGGTAGGAGAGCGCGAGGTTTTCGAGCTCCTGCTTGATGCGCTGCATACCGAGACGGTGTGCGAGCGGCGCGTAGACGTACATCGTTTCGAGTGCGGTCGCGCGGCGCTTCGGTTCCGGCTTAGCGTCGAGGGTGCGCATATTGTGGAGGCGGTCGCAGAGCTTGATGAAGATGACCCGGATGTCCTTCGACATGGCGAGGAGCATTTTCCGGATGTTTTCGATGTTGGCCTCTTCCTTGTCCTCGACGTTGATCGCCTTCATCTTCGTGAGGCCGTCGACGAGCATGGCCACGTCCTCGCCGAAGCGGTTCTTCAGAATCTCGATGCTGGTCTTGTCGGGACAGTCCTCGACCGTGTCGTGCAGGAAAGCCGCGCAGATCGAATCCGTGTCGAGGCCGAGGGAGGTGACGATCTCCGCCACGGCGACGGGATGGGAGATATACGGCTCTCCGCTGACCCGGTACTGGCCCTCGTGAAGGGAGCGCGCGTAGAGATACGCCCGCTCGATTTTCTCGATGTCGTACCGCTTTTCGCTCGCGCGGATGACGGACAGGAGCTTTTCTATGCCCGCCAGTTCGTTCGGTTCGTTTCTCGTGTTGATCGCCATTGTTTATACCTGTCCGAAATCGTGCATGATTTTCCGATAGACCGCGGCTGTGGTCAGATCCACCTTGCCGTGCGTCACGACCCGGCGGAACGCGAAGAACTCCGGATCTCCGCTGAGTCGTTCCACGCCGAAGAGCCCGAGCTCGCGGAAGGTGAGCAGGATGACCTTCAGCTTGATATAGCCGACCGGCCTGCCCTCCGATGCCGCGAGCCACGAGAGGGCCCGGACGGTGAAGGAATCGCGGTCCGCGTCGAGCTGCCGCCGGAGAAGGCCGTACAGCTCGGCAAAATCCTCCCGTGTGGGGATGACCGCCTGGGCGGAGGCAAGTCCGCGGAGCGTTTTGCCGGTGCGGAACAGTTCATACAGCTCGCGCTCATCGTTTTCCGCCTTCATGCGCGCTTCGGTGAGACGGATATCCTTGACGATGAGCTGCACCGTCTTCTGGTTCAGTGCTGATGATCTGCACGGCCGACGGCAAGACCCACCCGCTTTTCTTCACCGGAGGAGAAGCCAAGAAGCTGCGGCGCCTGGCGAATCTGCTGTGCGAGCGCAATCCGAAGATGCGCTGGGAC
>JAFZPN010000092.1 GCA_017550315.1 Clostridia bacterium | reverse complement strand
CACGAACGTGGGTTCGCCGACCAGCTCACCGGTCACGTTGCCGAATTCATCCTTGGCATCGCCGTTGAACGCGAAGTGCACGCCCGTGTCCGGAATCGTGAAGTCTTCGAGATCAAATTCCGCAAACGCCGGGATCGCCAGGAGTGCGATCAGGAGAACTGCAGAAAGAAGGAGGAATACTTTTTTCATGGTTCTGGGTCCTTTCTTTGATTTGTGTCTGCGCGGGGCAAACCTTGTGGAATGCTTTCGGTTTCATTATACCATCTCCGAATGGCGTTTTCAAGAGAAATCGGTAAAAAGCGGCGCAAAATGACGACGCCGCCGGAACCGTGCCGCGCAAGAAAGAAACGCCGCCCGGGAACACCTTGCAGGACAAGGATTCAGCACCCGATTGCGACGCAATCCGAAGAAACTTTCCCTTTTGTTCACAAAAGCCCCCGGGGATGGACACATTCATTCAGTATAATATAGAGGTTAAAATATGCGCAACGCAGAAAAGAGAGCATCATCATGAAAAAAACCGGGATCGCGGCGCTCCTGACCCTTCTCCTTGCCGCAGCCCTTCTTCTCACCCTGAACGCCTGCACCGGAAGCGGAGACGACACCGGAGCACCCGCAGAGAACGCACCGCAGACTCAATCCGCCGAGACCCCCGCGCCGGCCGTCTCGCTCACCGCGGAGGAAAAACTCGCGATCGCGAAAGACTACATCGATTCCCCCGTCGAGGACCTCCTGGCCGCGATCGGCGATCCCGAGGAACGGGATTACGCGCCGAGCTGCATGGGGAGCGGCGACGACGGGAATCTCTACTACGACGGCTTCACCGTCTATACCTACCGCGAAGGGGATTCGGAGGTCGTGATCGATGTTGAATAAAAAGCTGAAGCACGCGGCCATCTTCGCCGCCTTCGTCATCGGATCCGGCGCGCTCTTTCACGTGACCGTGAAGTCCATGCAGAACGCCCGCGCGGCCGAAAACGTGATCGCCGCCGAGCCCGCGGAGACGACGGCCGCCGATCCGCTCACCGCCGACCCCCTCGCCGCAGAGCCCGCATCGGACACCACCGCTGAGGCGACCGTCACCGATACCCTCTCGGCATCCTCTCCCGCCAGCGACGCAGCTCCCGCGACACCCGCCCCCTCCACCGGCGGCGGCAACACCGTGAGCGTCATCGACGACGAGCCCGATCCCGCGCCGGAACCCGAAGAACCCTCCGGGGAAGGCGTCGGATACGCGGACGGCGAGGCCCTCGTCATGACGGCGCGCGTCTCGCTTACGCTCAAGAAGAGCGGCGTCGAGCACACGACCTTCCTGCACGGCTATGAGGACGGCACCTTCCGCCCGTCGGGGACCATCACCCGCGCCGAGGCCTGCCAGATCCTCTATAACCTCCTCTCCGAAAAACCCACCGACCGCGCGAAGCTCTCCGATACCCCCTCGAACGCGTGGTACTACGAGGCCGTCGCCTCCCTCGCCTCCTACGGCGTGATCGACGTGACGGACGGCAAGGCCCGCCCGACCGAACCCATGACCCGCGGGGAATTCGTGTCCGCGCTCGCCTACTTCTTCCCCGGCAAGATCACCCCGACGGACGATTTTCCGGACGTGAAGGTCAACCATCCCTACTACGGCGCGATCCAGAAGGCCGCGGCGAAGGGATGGATCAAGGGCTATGACGACGGCACCTTCCGCCCGAACGGGACCATCACCCGCGCAGAGGCCGCCACGGTCGTGAACCGCGCGCTGGGCCGGACCGCGGACGAGGCGTGGATCGCCCTGAATCTCGGCACCGCGACGCCCCTGTACAGCGACCTGCCCGCGACCCACTGGGCATACGCCACGGTCATGGAGGCCGCGCTTGCCCACTCCGCTGCCGGATCCCCCGAGACGTGGACCTCGGTCGAAGGCTATGCATCGGACGACCGCCTCCTCTTCGACGGCCAGGACTTTTCGATCATGGGCGCGGACGGCCAGCTCCTCACGGACACCGTCTGGGGCAATCACCTGACCCTCGACGCCTCCGGGACCTATACCTCGGGCGACGCCGACGTCGACGCGATGGCCAAGGCGATCCTGGCGAGCATCACAAATCCCTCGATGAGCCGGGAGGAGAAGCTCGAAGCGGCGTTCGTCTACGTCCGCGACGGATACTTCTACCGCCGGAACAATTTCTACGACGTCGGCCAGACCGGATGGGAGGTCGACGAAGCCCGCACGATGTACACGACGGGGAAGGGCAACTGCTACAACTACACGGCGGCCTTCTGCATGCTGGCCCGTCAGCTTGGCTATGACGCGAACGCGATCAGCGGGCTCGTGGGCATCGAACAGCAGCAGCACGGCTGGGTCGAGATCCCGGTGGACGGGGAATACTTGATCTTCGACACGACGCTCGAGAGCTCCTACCTCGCGGAGGATCCGAACTGGAACCTGAAGTTCTTCGGCCTGTCCTACGCCGACGTGCCGTGGCCATATACCAAATAAACGACAAGGAAGGCCCCGCGAGGGCTTTCCGGTTTTATAGCCCCGGACCGCAGCTTACGCAGCGCAGTGAACAACGAACAGTGAACAGTGAATAACTGCGGTGGAAAACGCTTCGCGTTTTCATTTGCGGATTTGAAATCTGCCCCGGCAGATTTCTACCTCCACTCTTCACTTTTCTCTCTTCTCTCTTCTCTCTTCACTCTTCTCTTCCCCCCGCCCTCTAAACATACAACAAAGAAGGAACCCTGCCATGTCCTCTCTTTCCCGCCTCCTCGCCGCCGTCCTCGCGGCCATCCTTCTCCTGACCGGCAGCATCTGTGCCGCCGCAGGCCCCCTCCCCTTCACCGACGTCCCGGAGAGCGCCTGGTATTACGGCGACGTCCTTGCCGCCTACGAGAGCGGTTTCGTCAACGGCCGCAGCGCCACGACGTTTGAGCCGTCCGCCAACCTCACCCTCGCCGAGGTCATCAAGCTCGCCGCGTGCGTCCGCCAGAAGACCGAGGAGGGCGCCGTCACCCTGGGGAATGCCCCCGACACCTGGTATCTCTCCTACGTCGCCTACGCGCTCGAACACGGGATGCTGCCCGCCGGCGCGCGCTGGACCGACGCCGATTTCCGACGCGCCGCCACCCGCGGGGAGACCATGGCCGTCTTCGCGAACGCCGCGTCCCTCGAGCCCGTGAACGTCATCCCCGACGGCTCCATCCCCGATGTCCACACCGAGGACGATTACGCCGACGCCGTCTACCTCCTCTACCGCGCGGGCGTCGCGCAGGGGGACACCGATCACCGCGCGCATCCGACCGAAACCGTCACCCGCGCCGAGATCGCCGCCATCGTCAACCGCCTCGCCAATCCCGCGAGCCGCCTGTCGTTCACCCTCCTCCCCGAGGATCTTGAGCCTGAGGCCGAGAATCCGGAAAACCCGGCCGAGCCCGCCGAGCCCGAACCGGCGGACAAACCGGAGGAGCCGGAGGAGGAACCCGCGGAAGCCGAAGAGACCCTCTACGCCCCCGCCCGCGACTGGTCCGAGCGCACCCTTCACTGGGCCGCGAACTATGACGCCCGCTTCGGGGAGCGCGCCTCCGACGAGATCCTCCTCACCGCCGACGAGATCGCCGCGTACAACGCCCGCATGATCGCCGACTGCCCCGCCATGACCGACATCGCCGCCTTCCCGGACTCCGTCACCGGCGAGACGGTCCGGGCCCTCATCGGCGCGTACGCCCTTCCCACCGGGTATGATTACGACAGGAACGGCAAGTGGATCGAAACCGGGACCCGCAATGCCATCCTCTCCAACCGCGCCCTCGATGCCGTGCCGGGAAGCGTTCCCGTGCGCCGCGCCGTCATCGCGTCCCGCTGCGATCTCCGCGGCCAGCCGACCGACGAGGGATTCTTCGCGTGGGGCGACAAGTATTACGATATGCTCCAGGAGACCGAACTGGTCGTCGGCACCCCGGTCGCCGTCCTCCATGAGAGCGCGGACAAGAACTGGCTCTTCGTGCAGGCATACCACTACGCCGGATGGATCCCCGCCTCCGCCGCCGCGTTCTGCTCCGCCGAGGACTTCGCGCGCTATGCCAAGCCGGAGGACTACGTCACCGTCACCGCCGCGCGCATCCCGTCGGGCGAGACCGTCCTCGACATGGGCGTCACCCTTCCCTGCGGCGGCGAGATCGACAACACATACAAGGTCTCCGTCCCCGTCCGCCTGTCCGACGGCACCCTCACGGAACGCACCGCCGCCATCCCCAAGAGCCAGTGCGTCCGCGGCTCGCTCCCCTATTCGATGAAGAATTTCTACGAACAGGCCTTTGCCTACCTCGGCACGATGTACGGCTGGGGCGGGCGCGGGGGCGGCGTCGACTGCTCCGGCTTCGTCACCGCAGTCATGCGCACTTTCGGCATCTATCTGCCCCGCAACACCGCCGAGCAGCGCGTGTACAGCGGCAAAGCGACCGACATCGTCTACTCCTCCGCGGCGGACCGTCTCGCCCTCTTTTCCGGGAGCCGGTTCCCGGTCACGATCCACCGCCAGCGCCACGTCATGTTCTACCTCGGCGAGGAGAACGGCGCTTTATACATCATCCACGCCAACCAGGGCGGCGATCCCGTATCCATCGCGGTGCTCGATCCGTGGAGCGCGATGCTCTGCGCCGTCGAGCTGCACTGACGGATCCCTTACCTATATCATCTCATCCACGGGAGGCATCCCATGTCCAAGAGAGAAAAAGTGACGCGCCGGAACCCCGCACGCGGCGCCAGTCTTTCCCGCTCTGCGGAGGAAGAGATCCGCGAGGCCGTGCGCCGGATCCTTGCAACGGGCTCCTTCCTGCCCGTACGCTATCCCGTCCCCGCGGAGCGCGGCGCGCAGATCCCCCTCACGGGTCAGCCGGAGGCATGGGGCAACGGCGGCACGCTCGATCCCGCGGCGGTCCGGGACATCCTGGTCTCCCTCCCCTCCCTCGCCGGGATCTCCCCGGAGACGGCGGCGGAATACGCCTCGCGCGGGCGCTTCCTGATCCTGCCGGGGGACTGCGACCGATTTGTCACCGCGGCGGCCGTCCTGTCGGAGATCCTCGCGGCGGGCGTCGTGAAGATCCTCGCAGCGGCGGACACCCCGTCGGAGCGGGACAACCTCGCGCGGTTCCTCTCCCTGACGCGCGCGGGGCTCGGCGGCCTCAGCGTCGCGACATATCTGCCGGGTGAATACACGGACGGCGCGCTGTTCCAGGCCGCGGCCTCGGTGTACGGGTACCTGGCGAGCCAATCCCCGGCGGCGATGGTGCTCTCGCGCGATTCGTTCTGCCGCCGCACGAACGTCCTGCGCCGTCCTGCCGAAGCCGGAACGGAGACGGAAACGGAGGGCGGCGTCCGGGATCTCTGCTCAGTGATCGCCGAGGGGCGGCCCGTGGTCCTGTGTTCCTCCCGCACGGTCGAGGGCGGACGGACGCTGGCAAGGTGTGCGGAGGTGTTCTCACCTTCTGCGGTCTTCGTCATCGCGGGGGAGGTCGGACGGTTCCGCGACGCGGTGATCTACCGCCCTGCCGGATACGCGAAGAAAACCCCGCAGCCGCTCGGAGAACAGGTGACGATGTTTGAATGAGCGCATGTAGTTTCCGCCGCGCGTACCGTTTCCCCGCGGTACGCGCTTTTGTTATGCTCTTTTTGTTGCGCGGTGGCATATCTTTTGGCTGCGCGGCGGAGCCTTGCGGATTTTGGATCGTGCGGATCAATCGTTCTTTTTGCCTCGCGGCGCGCCAAAGAGGAGCCTCCGGCCGGCTCCTCTCTGGACTTTCCAGGCCCCACGGCAGGGGAGGAGCTCCTCCCCCGCCTTTGGATTCCACCCCTACCCCCTCAGGTACAACCTCCCTTCTGAATGGGAAGCGTTGTTCAAGTTCGGCTAAACTATGTCATTTCAAGATTACATGGCCGTCTCAATATAAGAAAGCGAAATCACACGGCCTTTGTTCGGTGCAGTAGTGTGGGTGCAGGTTCAAGTCAAGCTCTTGCCGACGTCCGGAGAGTGAAGATTAGGGGATAACGTGAAGCGAAAGGAGCAGGTCTGACATTTCCCGCTGCACCCTTTGCCACGGCGAAGCTGTAAGGTCTAACACGGACATGCTACACAAACTGGCGGGAGCGAGCCACTTTGGTACAGAGCCACTCAACATGGTGATGGCCCCTGTAATCACCCGTTGGATAGGCGCGATGAAACTCGTTTCATCCGCCGTTCGCTGCATCCCATTGAGCTAAGGTGCAGAAGACTCACGGTACGCATGTTGGAGGGTGGATTCCCAAGGCGGGAACGGCCTTGGGCGGCCTGGAGCCTCCCAGGAGGACCCGGCCGTGGAGGGTCCTCCCGGGCGCCGTCTGCGAAGACAAAAAAGCTATCGATCTGCAATATCCCAAATCCGCAAGCGCCAGCGCGCAGACGAAAGAACATAACAAAACCGCATGAAACAGGGAAAATCCCCCCGCCCCCTTGCATTCCCTCCCCATCTGTGCTATAATAAAACGTTGTATGCCAATGAAATCCTATCAAGATATAAAGGAGCAACACCCATGCAGTGGACCTCAGTCAACGATCTGCGAGAGAAATTCCTCTCCTTCTTTGAATCGAAGGGACACCTCCGTCTCCCTTCTTTCTCCCTCATCCCGCAGGACGATAAATCCCTCCTGCTCATCAACGCCGGCATGGCCCCGATGAAGAAATACTTCACCGGCGAGGTCGAACCCCCGCGCCACCGCGTCTGCACCTGCCAGAAATGCATCCGCACGCCCGACCTCGAGCGCGTCGGCCACACCGCCCGTCACGGCACCTATTTCGAGATGCTCGGCAACTTCTCCTTCGGCGATTACTTCAAAAAAGAGGCGATTCCGTGGGCGTGGGAATTTTTGACCGTGACCCTTGAGATCCCGCCGGAAAAGCTCTACCCGTCCGTGTATGAGGAAGACGACGAGGCGTTCGATCTCTGGAACAAGACGATCGGCATCCCCGCGGACCGGATCACGCGCCTCGGCAAGGAAGACAATTTCTGGGAACACGGCACCGGCCCCTGCGGACCCTGCTCCGAGATCTATTTCGACCGCGGCGAAAAGTACGGCTGCGGCAAGCCCGACTGCCGGCCCGGCTGCGACTGCGACCGGTATATGGAGATCTGGAACAACGTCTTCACCCAGTTCAACCGGATGAGCGACGGCTCCTACGAGACCCTCGAGCACAAGAACATCGACACGGGCATGGGACTCGAGCGCCTCGCGTGCGTCATGCAGGGCGTCGACAACATGTTCGAGGTCGACGGCGTCCGCAAGATCCTCGACAAGGTCGTCGAGATCTCCGGCAGGCCCTACGGCGAGGACCACGCGCGCGACGTCTCGATCCGCGTCATCACGGACCACGTGCGCGGCGCGACCTTCATGATCTCCGACGGCGTCATCCCCTCGAACGAGGGCCGCGGCTACGTCCTCCGCCGCATCCTGCGCAGAGCGGCGCGTCACGGCAAGCTCCTCGGCATCGACCGCGAATTCCTCACGGACGTCTGCGACGTGGTGATCGCGGAGAACGTCGCGGGCTATCCGGAGCTGGGCGAAAAGGCCGCCTATATCAAGAAGGTCATGTCCATGGAAGAGGACCGCTTCAACGCCACCATCGACGCGGGCCTGGATAAGCTGAACGAGCTGATCGACGACGCGAAGGCATCGGGCAAGACCGTCCTCTCCGGCGACGACTCCTTCCGCCTCTATGACACCTACGGCTTCCCGGTCGACCTCACCCGCGAGATCGCCGCGGAAGCGGGCCTCGCCCTCGACGACGATCGCTTCGCCGCCCTGATGAAGGAACAGCGCGAACGGGCAAGAGCCGCGCGCGCCGACATCTCCGGCTGGGCCGGCACCGACAAGACCGCCCTCGCCTCCCTCCCGGCGACCGAATTCGTCGGCTACACCGAGGTCGAAGCGGACGCGAAGGTCCTCGCCATCCTCACGGAAGAGGGGCCGGTCGACGAGGTCTCCGAGGGTGAGTGCATGATCGTCCTCGACAAGACTCCGTTCTACGCGGAATCCGGCGGACAGGCGGGCGACTGCGGCATGATCCTCACCCGCCAGCGCCGCGTGATCCTGAACGTCACCGACACGAAGAAGTCCGACGGCATCTTCCTGCACCATGCGACGGTCATGGAAGGCGTCCTCTCCGTCGGCGACACCGTCCTCGCGCACATCAACGAGATCGCGCGGGACAACACCCGGCGCAATCACACCGCGGCGCACCTGCTTCAGGCCGCGCTGCGCCGTGAGCTCGGCACGCACGTCGAGCAGGCGGGCCAGCTCGTGAACGCGGAGCGGATGCGCTTCGACTTCACGCACTTCGCCGCGCTGACGCCGGAAGAACTCGCGAACGTGGAGTTCACGGTCAACGAAGAGATCCTCGCCGCGCTGCCGATCGAAACGGTCGAGACCGACATGGAGACGGCGAAGAAGGCCGGCGCGATGGCGCTCTTCGGCGAGAAATACGGCGCCGTCGTCCGCATGGTGAAGATGGGGGACTTCTCCACCGAGCTCTGCGGCGGTACGCACTGCGCGAACACGGCGAACGTCGGCCTCTTCAAGATCGTCTCGGAATCCTCCGTGGCGGCGGGCGTGCGCCGGATCGAAGCGGTGACCGGGCGCGGCGTGCTGGAGCTGATGAAGGAGCGCGACGCCCTGATCGCCGAGACCGCGAAGGCGCTCAAAGCCGGATCGGCGGCGGACATGCCTGCGCGCGCGGCGGGTCTCTACGCGGAGATCAGCCGCCAGAAGAAGGAGATCGACTCCCTGAACCAGAAGGTCGCGGCTTCCCGCGCGGATTCCCTCCTCGCCGGGGCTCTGACGGTGAAAGGCACGCGCCTGATCGCGGCGGATCTCGGTGAGGCCGGCATGGATGCCGCGCGCGCCCTGTGCGACACGTTCAAGGACAAGTACGCGGACATCGTGGTCGTCCTCGCGGTGAAGAGCGGCGACCGGCTGAACTTCGTCGGCGCGGCCGGATCGGATGCGGTCAAGGCAGGCGCGCATGCGGGCAAGCTCCTCGGCGCGGTCTCCGCGATCACCGGGGGCAAGGGCGGCGGACGTCCGGACAGCGCGACCTCCGGCGGCAAAGATCCCGAGAAGGTCCCCGAAGCCCTCGCGGCAGCCGGCGGAATCCTCGAGGGGATGCTGAAATAAGAAATGCAAGCGAAAAAGCGGTTCCTCGGAGCCGCTTTTTCGCATGGAAGTTGAAATGAAGAATTCAGAATGATGAATTAAGAATGTAGAATTAAACGTTCGTTCTCTCTTGAATGATTCAAGCCGCGCTGGAATTTCGTTTTCAGAACGGCTCTCTTGCAAATCAGGCGGATTTGCGGTATGATGTTCTCAAACGAATTCCCACCGAAAAGGAGCTTGCCCATGAACCTCGGAACCACCATCCGCACCGCGCGCCGGGCGAAAGACATGACGCAGGAGACGCTGGCCTCCCTCCTCGGCGTCACCCTCTCCGCCGTGAGCCAATGGGAGCAAGGAAAGACCATGCCGGACATCGCCCTCGTCCCCGGCCTCTGTTCCGCCCTCGACCTCTCCGCCGACACCCTCTTCGGCCTCGATCCCGCCTCAAAGGAGGAGCAGATCGAAGCCGTCATCGCCGAAGCCGAACGCATGGAAGACCGGGACGAATCCCCGCGCGACGTCCTGCGCCTGCTCGACGACGCCCTCGCCCGCTACCCCGATTCGATGAAGCTGACCTCACAGACGGCGCATGTTCTCCGCGTGCTCGCGAACGGGGACGAGGCGAGCGCGGAGGAGCGGAAATACTACGCCGACCGGGCCGCCGCGCTGTGCGAAAAGATCCTCGCCCACTCGACGGACGAGGATCTGCGGCAGGGCGCGAAGCAGTCGCTGATCTTCCATTTCTGCGAACGGGGGGACTTTGCCCGCGCCACGGAACTGGCTGAGACCATGCCGACCAGCGTGATCTCCCGGGAGAATCTGATGTTTACGATCTGCCTGTGGAGGCACGACGTCCTCCTGTTCCAGTACTACAAGCAGTTCTTTCTGAACCAGGCCCTCGACTATATGACCTTCAACTGCCGAGACACCGACGGGAAATGGTTTTACGGCGAGGACGAGATGGCGGCGATCCACGAGAAGCGGCTCGCGGTCCTCGAGGTCCTCTTCGACGGGGATTACCTGCTCGCAAACGGCGCGGTCGCCTTCAGCCACGGTGAGCTGGCGGAATACCGGGCCCGACGCGGAGAAGAGGAGGCGGCCCTCTCCCATCTCACGCAGGCGGCTGATGCGGTCGAAGCGCTTCATGCGTATCTCGCGCCCGTCGTCATCGACCGGCACACCGTCCAGAACGACGACGCGCTCCCGCGCTTCACCTGCCTCCTGTTCCGGGGCGGGCAGGCCGACACCGTGAACGGCGAGGCGATGTGCGACGCACGCCGCCTCCTCGACCGCATGGCAAAGCCGGTCTTCGATTCCCTCCGCCCCCGCCCGGCATTCGCCGCCGCGGAAGAAAAGCTCCGCGCGATCCTCCACGAATAAAAACCGGTCGTGCGGCTGTACGTCAAATACAGCTTCACGGCCGTTCATTCTGCATTCTGCATTCTGAATTCTGCATTCCCTTCACTTTCCGCCCGCGAGCACTCGATCCATTGTCTCCCGGATCGTCTCCGCGCGGCAGAGTCCGGACACCTCTGTGACCAGATTGCCCATCCCGTCGAAGAATAAGGTTTTCGGCGGCGAGGTCACGTTGAACGTCACCACGCCCGTCTTGTCCACGTACAGCGGCAGATCCAGGCTCCCGAGCGCAATCCGCGCCTTCTTCTCCGAGTCCTTCCCCGCCTTCCCGACGTTCACCGGCAGGATCGCCGCGCGGCCTTCGTATTCCGCCGTCACCGCCTCGATCTCATTCAGCTGCTCCCGCCCGACCGACGACCAGCTCGCCCAGAAGATCACCGCGACCGGCTGACCCGCGTACTCCGCGAGGGTGTGCGTCACGCTCGTCACCGGATTCCCCGCCGCATCGACCGCCTCGCCTTCCGCGAAAACCTCCCGGAAGGTGAAATTGTTCTCCGCGGCATACCCCTCCGGCAGCTCGGCGGGCATGACCGGCTCCACCACCTGTGCCGGCGGCGTCACGAGGATGGAAATCACGACCACTGCCGCGGTCACGAGCAGAAGAGCCGCGAGAAGAATGAGACGCGTTTTCATGAGGGCTCCCTTTCTAATTACGAATTACGAATTATGAATTGCGAATGAAAGCATACGGTTCAGACTGAACGATGGCCGGGCGACACCGCTTCCCTTTCCGGGAAACCGCTGCACATCCGATACAAACTGCCCCCAAGTCAGAAAGTTTTTTGAAAGGGGTCCGGGGAAAACTTTTTGCAAAAAGTTTTCCCCGCCGTTTCTCACCCCTTCGCTTTCTTTGCCTCGAGTTTTGCCTGCTGGCGCGGGGGGATCGGTTTTTCGGAGATCTCGCCGGCGCGTTCGAGGGCGATCCGGGTCATGAGGGGCCCGACGAGCTCATACACGAGCACGGCGAAGAGCGCGATATTGCGGATGATGACGCCCGTATCGCCGAGGGACATGGCGGTCAGGGACATGCCGAGCGACACGCCCGCCTGCGGGAGAAGCGTGATCCCGAGGTATTTCCGGATCTGCGGCTCGCAGTGGGTCATCCCCGCCGCGACGCCCGCGCCCTCGATCTTGCCGAGCGAGCGGAAGAGGATGTACACGATGCCCACCAGAATGATCGCCCAGTCGTGGAAGACCGCGAACTCCAGCCCCGCGCCGGAGAGCACGAAGAAGAGCACCATGATCGACCCGGACCAGCGGTCCATGAGCTCCATCAGCTCCTTCGAGAACGCGCAGAGGTTGCAGAACACCGTGCCCATCATCATGCACACGAGCAGGGACGAGAAGCCGACCGTCACCGGGCCGACCTTCACCTCGATCATCGACAGCGCAACCGCGAGGAACACGAACGTCACCGAAATGCTCATGCGCTTCGAGCGGGACAGGAAGAACTGCTCCGCGAAATGGAAGAGATACCCGAGGAGCGAGCCGAGCACGAGGGACGCCGCGACCTCCACGATCGGATTCACGATCACCGACACCACGTCCACCGTCCCGTGCTCCATGGCCCGCGCGATCCCGAAGGACACCGCGAACACCACGAGCCCCACCACGTCGTCGAGCGCCACGATGGGGAGCAGGAGCCGCGTCAGGGGACCGTCCGCCTTGTACTGCTTCACGACCATGAGGGTCGCCGCGGGAGCCGTCGCCGTCGCGATCGCACCCAGCGTAATCGCCGCGGAGAGCGGGAAGCGGTCGGGCATGAGAAAATGCACGACACCGAGAGCGATGTCCACAAAGAGCGTCGCCACGAGCGCCTGAAAGACCGCGATCACCGTGACCTTTTTGCCCATGTGCTTCAAGTCTTCGAGACGGAATTCGCTGCCCATCGCAAAGGCAATGAACCCGAGCGCGGCGTCGGAAATGATGTTGTAGCGCGCCACGTCCTCCGACGAGACAAAGCCGATCCCCGCGATGCCCAGCCGTCCGAGACAGTAGGGCCCGATGAGGATCCCCGCGACGAGATAGGCCGTCACGGCGGGAAGATTCCATATTTTCGTCAGCCGGGACATCAAAAGCCCGGCGAGCATGGCGACGGACAGGGCAAGCAAGGTCTGCATAAGAATCGATACCTCATATCGTTCTCCGCGCCCCGCGGTCACACCGGACCCGGGGGGCGGTCATAGTCATACGGCGGTGGGACACGCGGTCCTCTTCCGCGGCATCCATTATACTCCGTTTCCCCCGGCATTACAAGAGATATTCCCAACAAAAATCCGGCCTCGCCCGCCGCAAAACCGCGCAGTTTGCCGTCAGACCATCTCGGCGAATCCGATCCGGCGGCTGTTGAATTTGTCCGTGCACCACCAGCTTCCGCTCGCGAGCGCGTGTTCCCCGAACCGCTCCCGGATCCCGTCCACCGCGCACTCCAGCCGGAGCAGCTTTTCCTCCCGCGCCCGGTCCGTGAAGAGATCGAGCTGTTCCGGCGCGCCCACCGGCGAGAGACAGATCGCCCGCACCGTCACGCTCCGGATGTCCCGCCGCCAGAGATGCCGCCGGTGGAAGAGCCGCATCGCCGAGGACGCGATCTCCCGCGTGAGCTGCGTCGGGCGGGGGAGCTTTTCCTGATACTCCCGCCACACGAGGTCGTTGTCTCGGATCGCGACGCACACGCCCGCGCACCGCAGCCCGTTCTTGCGCAGCTTCGTCCCCACCTCCTGCGAGAGCTCAATGATCGTGTCGAAGACCTCGCGCTCGGTGGTCAGGTCGGCGGTGAGCGTCATCCCGTGCCCGACGGATTTGATCGGGGCCCGTTCGTCCTCGCGCATCACGGGGGAATCCTCCAGCCCGTTCGCACAGACCCAGAGCACCGCCCCCGCCTTGCCGAGGTAGGACTGCATCAGCTCGGGCGGGCAGCGCGCTATGTCCCCGATCGTGCGGACGCCGCGGTTGTACAGCTTCTGGTAGGTCCGCATCCCGACGCCGACCATCTCGTTCGCGGGCAGGTCCCAGATGATCTCCCGGAAGGTCTCGGGCGGGATGTGCGTCACGGCGTCGGGCTTTTTCATGTCGGACCCGAGCTTGGCGAAGACCTTGCAGAAGGAGACGCCCGCGGAGATGGTGAGCCCGGTCTCGCGCTTGACGGCTTCGCGGATCCCGTTCGCGATCTGCATCCCGTCTCCGAAGACGCGGCGGCTGGCAGTGACATCGAGAAAGCACTCGTCGATGCCGAACGGCTCCACGAGATCGGTATAGCGACCGTAGATCTGCCGCACGGCCCGGGAATAGTCGAGGTAGAGGTCGTAGTGCGGTTCGAGGGCGATGAGGGAGGGGCACTTGTCGACCGCCTGCGCGACGGTCTCGCCCGTGATGATCCCGCGGGCTTTGGCGGGGTAGTTCTTCGCGAGGACGATGCCGTGGCGGTCCGCGGTCGATCCGCCGACGATGACGGGCAGATCGCGCAGCTCCGGATGGGAGAGCAACTCCACGGAGGCGAAGAAATTGTTGAGGTCGCAGTGGAGGATGGAGCGGAACATGGGAGGGGAGCCTTTCTATTTATCACGCATGTTTTCCCCGTCATGCGCGGGGTTTGGTTCTACGCTTTGTCTGCGCGGCAGACGCTTACATAAACGGTGTCATTGCGAGGAGCAGGTCCCGCGACCTGCGACGTGGCAATCCGTTTCTCTTTTCGTTCGTACTTGCAATACTCTATTGTTTGCGCGGCGGAGCCTTGCGGATTGTATTTTGACGGAATCGTTTGTTTTTTTGTCCTTCCGGACGGGACACAAGAGGACCGGCCGCGGCCCTCTTGTGAATCACCCCGGCCAAAGGAGAGGGAGGAGCGCTCTCCCTTCGGTTTCAGCGTTGCTGAAACCGGCTGGACTCTGTTTCTACCCCCT
>JAFZPN010000091.1 GCA_017550315.1 Clostridia bacterium | reverse complement strand
GTAACGGCGGTCACAATCTCGTTGTAGGGCGTTTCGTGCTCGATGACGCCGATGTGGACGTCAAAGCGGTTTTCGAGAAGAAGGTTCCGGTTGTACACCGCGTCGTTGGTGGCCTCGCCGGTCAGGTCCTCCGAGAGGATCTCGTAGAGCTTGCGGGTCTCGGTCTCGACGAGGTAATCGCGGCCGTTGTACTTGACATCCGGCAGATTGTCCGGGATGAGCTGGCGCTGTTCGAGAGCGGAGAGCTCGTCGACATCGGGCGTGACCTCTTCGATCGCGCCGGAAGCCGTCGGATCGGCGGCAGGATTCTCCCCCGTTTCAGCGGGCTTGTCGGAGCAGGCGGTGAGAGCGGGTGCGATCATCAGAAGGGCGAGGATGACGGACAGGATGCGTTTTTTCATAGTTCCTCCGTTCGGGATGCGTATGATGAAATATTCTGTTATTCATTATAACATATCCAAACGCGCCGTGTCAAGGCACTGCGCGGAAAAAGAGGATCACGGTCCCCTTGACTTTCCCCCGGCGGACTGCTATAATACGCTCAGACAGGCATGAACGGAGAAAGGCGGCATGGGGATATGGAAATCATCGACATCTGCGACGAACACGGCAATCCGACCGGGGAGACCGTGGAGCGCAGGATCGCGCACCGGGACGGCATCCTGCACCGGACGGCGCATGTCTGGATCGTGAGACGGCGGGGCGGGGTGTGGGAGATCCTCTTACAGAAGCGGAGCATGGAGAAGGACTCCTATCCCGGGCTTTTCGACACGTCCTCGGCGGGGCACATTCCGGCGGGATCGGATCCCGTGACCTCCGCTCTGCGCGAACTCGAAGAAGAACTCGGCATCCGGGCGGATCCGGAGCAGCTCACCCCGGCGGGCTCGTTCCGCATCCGGTATGAGGATTCCTTCCACGGCAAGCCGTTCCGCGACAACGAATTCACCTTCGTATACGTCTACCGGGATCCGGTGGATGAGGATTCGCTCGTACTCCAGGAGAGCGAGGTTGATGCGGCGGAGTGGTTCGGGCTCGGCGAGGTCCGCGAGGAGATCCGGCACTCCCGCGCGCGGTTCTGCATGGCGTCAGAGGGACTGGATCTGCTGCGGGCGTTCCTCGGGGAGGATGCGCCGGATTCCGTGAAATAGAAGATCGAAAAGAGGGAGCGGTTTGATCCGTTCCCTCTGTTTTTGTGTACATGCATTCCCTTCCCGCGGGGATCAGAGCGTGATCTTCCCTTCGAGGCGGATGTCGCGGGAACCGGCGCCGATGAGAATGCGGAAATCGCCGGGCTCCACCGTCCACGCATAGTGAATATCCATCAGCTCGAAATGGGACCGGTTCAGCTGGAATATCACGTGACACGTCTCCCCGGCCCTGACATGGATGCGCTTGAAACCTTTGAGGAGCATCGGCGGTCTCACGACGGAGCCTTCCGTGTCGTCGATATAGAGCTGCACCACCTCGTCGCCGTCCATGGATCCGGTGTTCTTCACATTGCAGTGTACCGCGAAATGTTCATCAGCGATCTGATCGATCACGAGACCGGAATACGCAAACTGCGTATAGCTCAGGCCGTACCCGAACGGGAACAGGGCGTTCTTCGGTCCTTCGAGGAAATCTCCGCGCCGCCGGGCAGCATGGAATAATAGCACGGGATGCGCGTGGACGAACGCGGCAGGGAGAGCGGCAGACGTCCCGCAGGGTTCAGCTGTCCGGTCAGCGCCTCGACGATGGCCCGCGCGCCGGTTTCTCCGCCGAAGAAGGTCATGAGGATCGCATCGCAGACCTCGTTCTCGCGGGAGAGCTCGAGCGGCTTGCCGTTTTCCAGCACGAGGATGAGCGGCTTCCCGAGCACGGCGAGCTTTTCGATCAGCTCGCGCTGGCGGCCGTTCAGGGTCAGCTCGCAGCGGTCCCGGCCTTCTCCGCTCGTGATCGTGTTGTCGCCGCCGATGAAGATGACGGCGTCGCAGGTCGCGGCGATGGAGACGGCTTCTTCCATCTCGTCGAGAATCTCGTCCTCGCCTTCGGAATACAGGTGCGGCTGACCGTCCACCACGCGGGGCTGCTTTTTATCGTACGTGATCGCGCAGCCGTTGCACTGGCGCACCGTGACACCCTCGCCGAGCGCGGCTTTCAGTTCTTCGTAGACAGAGGGGATCGCGAACTGCGGCGTCGAGGAATAACCGCCGATCCTCTGCGCGGCGGAGGACGGCCCGATCAGCGCGATCGAACTCAGATCCTTCCGGAGGGGCAGGACGCCGTCGTTTTTGAGCAGAACGACGGATTCGCGGGCGACCTCATGCGAGACGGCGCGGTGCTCCTCGCAGCGGATGACCGATTCCCACGCATGCTCGTCCGTATAGGGGCGGTCGAAGAGCCCGAGCTCGAATTTCACGCGCAGCACCCGGGACACGATGTCGTCGAGCCGATCCATGGAGAGCCTTCCCTCTTCGACGAGTTCGACCACGGTTTTCTTCCAGAAGGTCGGGTCGTAGTCGCAGCCCTGTACGTCGAGGCCGTGCGTCACGGCAAGGCAGATCGCGTCTTTGTCGGTGGAGACCATGCGGTGCGCATGCTTCAGCCGTCCGACGCCGCCCCAGTCGGAGCGGGAATAGCCCTTCAAGCCGAAGCGTTCCTTCAGAACGTCCTTCAGATACCATTCGGAGCACATGAGCGGATCGCCGTCGACGCAGTTGTAGCTGACCATGACGTTGTACGCGCCGCCCTCGCGGATCCCCGCCTCGAAGACCGGCAGATAGCAGCTTTCGACCTCGCGCCTGCCCGCCCGCGCCGGAGAACAGTTCGTGCCACCCTCCGCGATGCCGTGGACACAGTAGTGCTTCGGCTCGGAGATCACCGCGTCGGGCCAGGAGATGTCGCCCTTCTGTTCGCCCGCAATGATCGCCGCGGCCATGCGGGAGGAGAGATACGTGTCCTCGCCGAAGGTCTCCTCGATGCGGCCCCAGCGGGATTCCCGCGCCACGTCGAGGTTGGGGGCGAGGATCTCGTGCATGCCGAGCGCGCGCGTTTCCCGGCCGATGCCCTCGCCGACGCGCCGGATGAGATCCGGATCGAAGGTCGCGCCGAAGTTCAGGGGGATCGGGAACACCGTCCCGCGCACGCCGCTGATGCCGTGCAGAGCCTCGCCCGTGAAGATCACGGGGATGCCGAGGCGGGAATGTTCGAGGAAATATTTCTGAATCTTGTTGAACGGGACGGGCGTCGAGTACATGTCGTGGATGAAGCCGATGCCGTCCTCGCCGAAATCCGTCCCGAGGCGGTCCGTGTCGAATTCCGTGTCCTCCATGACGCTGCAGTGCTGGCGGGGATCCGGCTTCGTCGCGTATTCGACGCCGCGCATCATGCAGGTCTGCGCCGCCTTTTCCGCGACCGTCATCCGGGACAAAAGGTCCGCCACTCTCGCGGGGATCGGCAGAGCCGGGTTCTGATAATCAAACATCGCGTGATCCTCCTGATGGATTGTTATTCTTGGTTTATCCGTTTTTCCGCGGCGTCCCGGACCGTCTCCCAGATCACCGCGGCGGCAAAGGCGGATCCGGCCGGGGAGGCATGCGCGCCGTCGTCCGCGTACATCTCGATGTCCGGATGCGCGGCGCGGTACGCCTGCCACCGTTCTCCGACGGGCGCAAGAAGGGCATCCGTTTCCCGCGCGATCTCCCGGTGCGCCGCGTTCATGACCGGCTGCATCTGGGGTTCTGCCTTCTGCGCCCAGGTCTCATAGAGCACGGGCGTGCATCCGGCCTCCCGGATCATCCCGTTCAGGACGAGGGCTGCCTCGCGGAACTTCTCGACAGGGCCGAAGGGGTGAGCATGCTCCTGCAGGACGACGTAATTGTAGCCGCCATGGAGGATGTCGAAGCGGACGTCCGGCTCCCCGGCGTGCTGCGCGAGGAACCATCCGCCGTGGGCGAGCATCGTCACCCGGCATGTCCAGCCGTCTGCTTCGGCAAGCCGGCGCACCGTGAGGGGCAGATCGTTATAAAAAGTGTGGCTGTTGCCAATGAAGAGGATGTTCACGGTTTTCTTCTCAGGCATGACAAATTCTCCTCCCGATTGCGTGTTATTGAGTTTTTACTTTTTCCATTATACGCCGTGCGGCGGCGGAATACAAGAGCGGGAGATGAAAATCCCGCGCAGAATCCCCGGTTTCGCATGCCCTTCCCTTGCAATCCGCGCGCGGCTGTGGTATAATGCCGTCAGCAGAAGCCAATTCAACCGGCTCACATGCAAACCAAGGAGGAATCTCTCATTGAAAGACAGAACCCCGCTCTTCCCCGCCCTCTATACGGCGGATCCCGCGCCCATGGTCTTCGGGGACACCCTGTACCTCTACACGACGCACGACGAGAACGAGCTGATCCATGATTTCTACACCATGTTCGACTGGCGGTGCTTCTCCACCCGGGACATGGAGCACTGGACCGACCACGGAAAGGTCTTCTCCCTCGACGACATCGCCTGGGCGGATGACCGCGCGTGGGCTCCGCAGTGCATCGAACGGAACGGCATGTTCTATCTCTATTGCCCGGTTCACAAAACCGGAGGCGGCATGGCGATCGCGGTGGGCATCTCCGATTCACCGACGGGTCCCTTCCACGACCTCGGGCATCCGCTTGTGGACGAGGGCGACTGGAACGACATCGATCCGACCGTTTTCCTCGACGACGACGGACAGGCCTATCTCTATTTCGGCAATCCGGAACTGCGCTATGTCCTCCTGAACGAGGACATGGTCTCCTACAACGAGGAGGTCGGCATCGTGAAGATCCCGATGACGGTCGAATCCTTCGGACCCGGCGGACACATGACCGGGACCAGCTACGGCGAAGGGCCATGGTTCTATAAGCGGAACGGACTCTATTACATGGTGTACGCCGCGTTCCATGAAGGCCGCGGTCACAACGAGCACTTCGCCTACGCGACCTCTTCCTCGCCGACGGGTCCGTGGAAGTACTGCGGGATCCTGATGGAGGAGGGCCGCTGCTTCACGAATCACCCGGGGATCTGCGATTTCCGGGGTCACTCGTATCTCTTCTATCACACGGACGAGCTGCCGGGCGGGAGCCTGTTCCACCGCTCCGTGTGCGTGACGGAGTTCACCTACAACGAGGACGGGACCATCGATCAGATCGCGCGGTGAGGCGGCTTATTCGACGGTGAATTCCGTCCAGTCGATATGGTTGTACTGCATGACGTCGTCGGATTTCTCCATCCCGAGCTTCAGATAGAACGGGATCGCGTTTTCATTCGCGACGAGATAGACGGCGACGTCCCGCTCTCCCCCGGCGATCGCGTGCGCCTCTTTCATGAGACGGCGGCCGATCCCCTGGCGCTCGTAATCCCGGTCGACGCCGAGGTCCGTGACGAAGAGCCAATAGGCAAAATCCGTCAGGCCGAGCAGGACGCCGACGAGCAGGCCGTCCTCATTCCGCGCCGCAAGGCTGACCGAGACGCTCCCGAGCAGTTTCGGAATCCGCTCCTCAAAGCGCTCCCGGGGGTATTGGGAGCCGAGGTCGGTGCGCCGCAGGAAATCGACGTATTCTGCGGGGGTGAGCCGTTCGCTGGTGATCGTGATCATGGTCTTCATCCTTTCTGATTTCAAGCAATTCTGTGTTTGTCACGACAAGGAGGTCGTATGCTGAAAATCCATCCCGACCGCCGCCATCTGACGGATGAAGCCGGACGGACGGTCTATCTCATCGGGGACACCGCGTGGGAGCTCTTCCACTGCCTCGACCGCGAGGAGGCGATCCGCTACCTCGACTGCCGGGCAGAACAGCGGTTCAATTTCATCCAGAGCGTCATCCTCTCGGAGCGCGGCGGGCTGACCGAGCCGAACGCTTACGGGCGCCTTCCGCTGCTTCCGGACGAGGGCGGGATCCCCGATCCGACGCGCCCCGATCTCGGAGGAGAGCACTCCTATTTCGATCACGTCGAGTTCATCGTCTCCGCGGCGGAGGAGCGCGGGCTCCGGATGGGCATCCTGCCGACGTGGGGCGACAAGTTCAACGCTTCGTTCGGCGGCGGGCCGGAGATCTTCACGCCGGAGAACGCCTTTTCTTACGGAAAATGGCTGGCCGGACGGCTCCACCATCACGACAACATCGTCTGGATCCTCGGCGGAGACCGCCCCCTGACGGAGGAGAAGCACTTTGCCGTCGTCGACGCGATGGCCGCGGGACTGCGTGAAGGAGACGGCGGGCGGTTCCTCATAACTTATCACCCGATGGGCGCGCAGTCCTCTTCGGCGTACGTCCATGACCGGGATTGGCTCGATTTCAACATGTTCCAGTCCGGGCACGGATGGCCGACGACGCCGTCGCACGACATGGCCGCGCACGACCGTTCCCTCTCCCCCGTCAAGCCGACGATGGACGGCGAGCAGCGGTACGAGGATCACCCGATCAATTTCCAGCCGGAGAAGGGCTATTTCGACGCGGTCGACGTGCGGGTGACGATGTGGCGGAACCTGTTCAGCGGCACGGCGGGCAACACCTACGGGCATCACGGCGTCTGGCCGATGCACCGATCGGAAAACCGCTATTTTCCGAATACGTGGGAGCTCTCCCTGCACCGTCCCGCGGCTGAATCCGTGCGGCATTTCGCGGCGTTCACGGAGCAGAACGACTGTGCGCTCTTCGAGCCGATCCGGGACGCTGTTCTCGACAACGATCCCGGCGCGAACGAGGTGATCGCGGTCCTCGTCCGGGGAGAAAACCGCGCGCATCTTCTCTCCCCCTGCGGCATTCCGGAAAAGCTGAATCCGGCGCGCTTCCCGGCTCCGATCCGTCAGATCCGTGCATTCGGACCCGCGAACGGGGAGGAGATCCCCGCGATCATCACCGAGGACGGGGCGTATTTCTTCCCGGGCAGGCCGTGCGGGCGCGGTCAGGACGCGGTGGTGACGCTCACATGGTGAGTCAATCCCCGGCGACGGCTTCCGCGGCTGCTGCGGCACGCATCCGATCCGGATCGACGGCGTCCCGTCCGTAGGCGTCGAGGAAACGGTCTTCCCATGCATCGGTCTTCAGATTGTAACCGAGGGACCACACGGTCCAGAAGAGATCGTTGTGCCGGTCCCCGCGTCCCGCTCCGCCGCAGTCGACGAAGCCGGTGAATCGTCCGCCCGCGAATAACACGTTCGGCAGGCAGGCATCGCCGTGGACGAGGCAGGTCGGGCGGAGCAGGTCCCGTCCGGTTTCAAGGATCGCGCGTGCGTCCATGGCCGAACGGATCCCGTACCGCTCCGGGCGCAGGCCGACGTGAAACACGCCGGTGGCAAGTCCGCGCTCCGCGGATGTGAAAATCGCGGCAGTCCGGTCCGGGAGCGTCCGATCCCCGGCAAAATGCAGTCCGCAGTCATGCAGTTCGCGGAAGACGGGTCCGAGGAGATCGCAGAGCGCGGCGGGATCGTCGAGCATGTGGGTCCCGTCCTCGCCGGGCACCTTCCGCGTCAGCATCCAGTCGTTCTCTGCCGAAATGGCAAGCAGCACCTCCGGGCCGAGGCCGGCGTCGGCAAAGATGCGCGTGAGGGCGGCCTCCTCCGCGAGGATCCCCTTCGGCGCGCGCTTGAGGAAGAATCCGTCTCCGCGGTCGATGAAGAACACGCGGGCGACGTCGGAACAGCTGCTGTCATAGACGGGAGAGGAACCGAGGATTTCGGCGATCTCCCGCGGCGTGTCTTGCGGCAGGGCGGGCAGTCGGGTGCGTTTCATGCATCCGCCTCCGATCTTCGTATGATTCGTTTTGCCCCATTGTAGCATATTTTGCCGGGGAATGCAAGCGGGAGGGAGGAAAACGGCTAGGCCTGACCGGCTGATTTGCGGAAGACCTCTTGTGACTATCGTTCAATGATAAACAATTATCGAAGAAAACAGGAGTCGAATCCTTTGCGGAGACGGCTCCTGTGTTTTATTCCTGCGGTATCTGGCTTTCCGTCGGGCGGCTTCGGGATCGTGTCGGACATATCAGAACGCAACGGAAACATAGAGTTTTCCCGCGGTATATTCCGCAGAGATCCGCCCGCCCATGCGTTCCGTCAGCGTCCGGGCGATGGACAGCCCCAAGCCGGTCGAATTCCGTGCAGTTTCCACGGTGTAGAACCGCTCGAAGAGCCGTTCCGCGTCCAATGCCGTGATGGAATCCGACGTGTTGGAGAAGACGACCTCCCCCGCATCGGAGAGCGTAACGGAAAGATCGCCGCCGCTGTATTTCAGAGCGTTGCTCAAAAGGTTGGAGAAAATGCGTTCCGTGTCGCCGCGGTTCAGATTTCGGATGATTCTCCGCTCCGGCAGTCTGACCTCCGGGACGATCCCCCTCGCCGTGAACGCCGCATAACAGCCGACGATGCTGTCTTCCAGAATCTGCCTGAGATCGACGGGTTCCGTCTCGGGCACCGCGTCGTCCGAACGGATCAGAGAATAGCGGAACAACTCGTCGGTAAGCCGTTTCATGGTCTCCGTCCGCTCGCCGATCACATCAAGATACGCCCGCATCTCGTCGACATTGTCCGTTTTCTCCGTCAGATACAGATAACCGAAGATCGCGGTCAGCGGCGTCCGCAGATCGTGGGAGATGTTGGTCACCGCTTCCTTCAGTTCCCGATCGCCCTGCCGGCAGCGGAGGCGTTCATCCCGCAGAACGCGGAGCTGACGATTGATTTGGCTCGCCAGCGCCCTTATGTCGCGATCCTGCGAGGAGACGTCGATCAAGGTGTTCGTATCAGTCCGCAGTCTGTCGGCGAATCCTTCAGCGATTTCCCGCACGGTTTTTTTCAGCAGAAGAATTTTGACGCACAGGATAAGGACGAGAACGACGAGCAGAGCGTAAACCATACAGAACTCCTTTTATTTCAGGTCTTTCCGGCGGAACAGCATGGTTCCGATACCCGTTGTGACCGCTGTCAACAGGAGCGAATACGCCGGGAACCGCTCGATATGGTCCGGGGTATTCTCTTCGGCATTGAACTGCATCATCTGCCCGACGGGCTGAAAATCCTGTATGAATTGATAAACCTCCCGCTCCGCGCCGCGCAGATACTTGGGGTTGGGGATCGGGTCACTCGGTACGATTTCGCCGTTTACAGCCATCTCGAAAGTGTTCTCGTGATATTCCGGCGCACTCAGCCTGCTGTACACCGTGATGGCGCCGAGGAGCATAACAAGGGCAGTCATCATGGCAATGACGGCGCCGGTGGATTTCCTGCTCACCAGCATGGCGATCATAACAAAGACGGACGACATGGCGGCCACAGCCGGAAGACTCGCCAGCGTGGAGAGCGCCAGTACCCGAACCGGCGTCGCAAAGGGTTCGAGCAGGAGAGTCCCGCACACGAAAAGCGTGAGAATATACCCTGCGTACATCATCAGGGAGGCCGCCGTACAGGTCAGCCAGTTTGCCGCATAGATTTCCCCTCTCGTATGTCCGACGATCACTTTGTTGCGTACGGTTCCGTCGTGATACTCCGTGCCGATCCAGAAGCTGATGACGACGGACAGAGCGATGGAGATGAACAGTCCACCGAGAAACCAGAGGGCGTCGGCCGTCTTGTCGGCGGACTCCGGGTCCAAGAGAGTATCGCGGTATCGCATGATCACCGCCAAAATCCCAAAGCCGCACATAACGCCGAGACCGAGCCGGAACTCACGGCTTTTGAAGAGCCTTGCAAAATTCGCCGAAAGCAGTTTACGCATGACGTTCCCCTCCCACGAGCGAGAGATAGAAGCTCTCGAGGCTTTCGTCCTGCTCTTTTGCCGAGAGGAGCTCGCATCCGTCCGCCGCCAGCGCGAGAGTTAGCTGGGTCAGGTTCGGTTTTCCGTAAATGTCGGCGCGACGGTCGTCCAAAATCCTATAATCGAGCGACATCGCGTCGAGCACGCGCGCAAGAACAGGCGTGTCCGTCACCTCCGCCCGCACGCATTTCCGGCAGGCAGCTTCCAGTTCTTCCGCGCTCATCTCCCGCATGTTCCGCCCGCCGTCGATGAACCCGTAGCGGGTGGCAAGACGGGAAAGCTCGGCGAGAATATGGGAGGAGATCAGCACGGTGACCTCCCGTTCGCGGTTCAGCTTCAGGATCAGTTCGCGGATTTCGACAATCCCCTGCGGGTCCAGTCCGTTGATCGGCTCGTCTAAAATGAGAAAATCGGGGCTCCCGCAGAGCGCGACGGCAATGCCCAGTCTCTGCCTCATACCGAGGGAGAAGTTTTTTACCTTTTTCTTTCCGGTCTCACCGAGCCCGACCAGTTCGAGAAGTTCCCCGATCCCACTGTCATCCGGCAGACCGATGACCCGGTACTGCTGTTTCAGATTCTCTTCCGCCGTCATATCAAGGTAGACGGACGGCGAATCCGCCACTGCGCCGATTCTCCGTCTTGCCCGCGAGACAGCCGGATCGGTATTTTTGACGCCGAAAAGTTCAAATTCTCCCGCAGTCGGAAACTGGAGTCCGCATACGAGACGGATCAACGTAGTCTTGCCCGCTCCGTTCTTTCCAACGAAGCCGTAGATCGACCCGCGGGGAACGCGCATCGTCAGCCCGTCCAGCGCTTTGAAGTCCCTGTACCGCTTGGTGAGGCCGTTTGTTTTCAGAACGTCGTTCATGAGGTTTTCACCTTCCTTTCTGAAAACAGTATAGCGCATGAAGGTCAAGAAACCGGTCAGGAAATCGTCAGGATTCGGTCAAGATTTCATGCGGAATCCGATCCCATAGACAGCCTCGATATAGTCCCGCCCGCCGACAGCCTCGAGTTTGCGGCGGATGTTGCTGATATGCTGCTTGAGGGATCGCTCGGTGCAATCCGGCGTGTCCGCGCTGATCCGGTCGAGAATGGTGCTCTTGCCGACGGGGCGGTTCGGACTTTGCATCAGGAGCTTCAAAATGGCACACTCCGTCCGGGTCAGCCGGATTTCCCGCCCGTCGATCCGCGCTGTCAGCGTGTCCGGTTCCAGCGTCAGATTCCCGAAACGAAGCGCGCGGCCATCCGTTTTTCTCAGTTGAACCGCGATCCGCGCGAGAAGTTCGGGCATGGCGAACGGCTTTGTCAGATAGTCCGCCGCGCCGCTCATCAAAAGCTCGACTTTGTCCGCGATCTCGGCTTTCGCGCTGATGACGATCACGGGGATTTCCCGGATCCGCGGCAGAAGGGATTCGCCGGACAGTCCCGGGAGCATCAGGTCCAACAGGATCAGATCCGGCATCCTGTCCGCAAGGACAAGAAGCGCGTCCGGGACGGAACCCGCGCAGAATACCGTATATCCCTCGCCTGTCAGCGTCTGTCTCAGCATCTCCCGGATATGCGCGTCGTCGTCGATGATCAGTATGACGGACATGTTGCTTCCTCCTGCTCTTCACACCCGGACCTTCACGGTCATGGCGGAGAAGGCGGGCACGGTCACGGAGCCATCGAAGGGCCCGGTCCGGCTTTCCAGCTTGACGGCCTCGGGATCCTCATAGGTGTTGTGCGCGTGCGGATCGGATGCGGTCAGGGTGAGGTATTCCGCCTCCGCGGCGGGGGTGAGTTCCGAGAGGTTCAGCCGCACGTCCGCCGCTTCGGTCACGCTCAGGTTCGCGAGGGTCACGGTGAGGACGCCGTCCTTTACCGATGCGCTGGCGGAGAGATTCGGGATCGCATACGCGCCTCTCGCGGCAGTCTTTTCCCGCGCGATCACGCCGCGGTCGCCGGACACCCGGAGCGCATCGCCGCCCATGTGGGACTGCATCATGTCAAAGACATGGTAGGTCGGCGTCGTGATGAAGTGCTCCCCGCCCGCGAGGAAGAGGCAGTGCAGATTGTTCACGAGCTGCGCGACGGTCGCCATCTTGATCTTCTCGGCGTGGTTGTTGAAGAGATTGAGCGTCGCCGCCGCCACGATGCCGTCCCGCATGGTGGACTGCTGCTCGAAGAGGTTCTGCACCCCGTCCGGGTTGTTCGGCGCGGGCTCGATGCCGTATTCCTTCATGTGCGTCGAAGGGCCCGATCCGCCCGGATGCCAGCAGCCCCACTCGTCGATCACGAGCCGCGCGCGCCGCTCTAAACCGTAACCGACGACGAAGCCCCAGTTGCGCTCGATCGCCCGCTCGACGTCCAGCGCCTGCCGCAGCTGACGGTACCACTCCTCCTCCGAGAAGGCGAGCGGATCGCCGGCGGAACCGCAGTAGAAGTGCAGGGACAGCCCGCTCATGATCCGGTTGGACGGTTCGAGCACGCGGAGGACGTCGTTCGCCCAGTGCCAGTCGTCGTGGTCCGCACCGGAGCAGATGAGCTGCGCCTTCGGATAGGCGTTTTCCATCACGACGGCGTATTTGCGGTATTCATGGGCGTACATCTCGCCCGTCATGTTCCCGCCGCCGCCCCAGGTTTCGTTGCCGACGCCCCAGTATTTGACACCAAACGGTTCCCGCGCGCCGTTTTTTTCGCGCTCTTTCGCGAGCGTCGTCGTCCCGGCCGGGGAGTTGCAGTAATCCATCCAGTCGCGGATGGCAAGCGGGGTGAGCGAGGTGATGTTCGCGGCGAAATACGGTTCCGCGCCGACGAGACGGCAGAAATCGACGAATTCGTGCGTCCCGACGACGTTCGGCTCATAGCGTCCGTCGGCGTTGCGCCACCAGTTGATGCGCGTCGGACGGTTCTCCCGGGGGCCGATGCCGTCGCGCCAGTCGTAGGTCTCGGCGAAGCAGCCGCCCGGCCAGCGGATGACGGGGGCATGGATCGCGCGGAGCTTTTCGATCAGCTCTTTGCGCAGCCCGCGAATATTCGGGACCTTCGAGTCTTCCCCGACCCAGATCCCGTCGTAGAAGACGCCGCCGATGTGCTCGGTGAAATGCCCGTAGAGCGCGGGCTCGATCTGTGCGATCCGGTCGTCGCCGTGAATGGTCAGTTTGAACATGCGGATATCCTCCTGTGAATGATGATATAGTTAGTCGCCCGTGTTGATGCCGAGGTTTTCAAAGGCTTTTGCCATGTTTTTGCGGAATCCCTTCCGGGTGGACGCGAAGACTTTTGAGAGATTTTCCGGCGCGTTGTCCTTCAGGGTCGAGACGATGCTGCCCCAGTTGAACATCAGCCCGAGATCATAGCACCGCGTCGAGAAGCAGATATCGAGCATGCGGCCGCTCTCCTCGTCCCGGGAATCCCGCGTCTTGATGCAGACGTCGTAATAAGCCGTCAGGATGGAATCCTGCCCGGTCGCGCCGAGGATCTCGAGGACCATGCCGAGCCGCT
>JAFZPN010000090.1 GCA_017550315.1 Clostridia bacterium | reverse complement strand
GGCGTACATGTCGGGGGAATTCATCCGCCCCGTCACCGCGATCCGGAGAAACATCGATACGTCGCCGACGTTGCCCTTGTACGCGTCGGGATCAGTCTTGTATGCCTTCATGTCCGGCGTATAGCCGAGCGCTTCGCCGATCTTCTGGATCTTCGCGAACCACGCGCCGCTGTCGTCCGCCGGGTCGTAGGTCTCGAGGAACTTCTCATAGACGGCTTTCACGTCCGCGCGGTCGAACTTCCCGGGGATCGTCTCCGTGACCTCGAAGAGCGGATCGTAGAAGAAGGAGACGAAGGGCTTCACCTCGCAGAGGGTCGCGAAGTCCTTGCGTGGCTTCTTGCCGCCGCGCCCGATCGAGAAGAAGGATTTCGCGTAGGCCGGGTCGGCGGCGAGCAGATCCGCGAATTCCGGATCGAACTCCCGCGCCCAGTCGAGGGTCTTGTCATAGATCTCGTCGGCACTCATCTTCGAGAGCACGTTCTTCGAGACGTCGTTCAGCTTGTCGAAATCGAAGAGACAGCCGGAGACGGACATCTTCTTGATGTTGAACGGAAAGTCGAGGAAGCTCTTGTCGGGGTTCTGCGCATGCCACTCCTCGAAATTGGAGTTGAGCAGCGTCAGAAGATACTCCCAGACGACCTCGGTGACGTAGCCCATCCGACGGTAGTCGTCCATCTTCGCGCCCATATCGCGCTTCGAGAGCTTCTTCTTGCCGCCGTTTTCGTCGGTCTTCAGGATCTGCGCGGTGTGCAGGTACTTCGGCATCCTGAATCCGAGATCGCGGAAGAGCTGGATGTGCTTCGGGAGACTCGGGAGCCAGTCCTCGCCGCGGATCACGTGCGTCGTCTTCATGAGGTGGTCGTCGACCGCGTGCGCGAAGTGATACGTCGGGATGCCGTCGGATTTCAGGAGCACGAAGTCCTCGTCGTTCTCGGGAACCTCGAGATTTCCCTTCACGAGGTCGGTGAATTTCGTCTTTTTCTCCGGATCGCCGTCCGCGAGGATGCGGAGGACGAACGGATCTCCCGCCGCCAGATGCGCCTTCACCTCGTCGAGGGTGAATTCGCGGTTCTTGAGCATCTGCGCCCGCTTTTCCGCCGCGGCGGTGTGCCAGTCGGTGTTTTGGATCTCGGCCTTTTTGTCGGCAGCCTGGATCTCTTCGAGCTCTTCCTCGGTCGTGAAGCAAGGATATGCCTTGCCCTCCGCGACGAGCTTCTTCGCGAAAACATGATACAGCGCGGCCCGCTCGCTCTGCTTGTAGGGACCGTAATCGCCGACGTCGGTGAGGCGGCCGTTTTCATCGAATGCGACGCCCTCATCGTAGGCGACGCCGTAGGTTTTCAGCGTGTTGAGAAGCGCTTCGACCGCGCCCGTGACCTCGCGCTGGCCGTCGGTGTCCTCGATGCGGAGGAAGAACACGCCGCCGGATTGATGCGCGAGCCGCTCGTCCACGACCGCCTGATACATGCCGCCGAAGTGGACGAATCCGGTCGGGCTGGGGGCAAAGCGCGTGACCTTCGCGCCTTCGGGGAGATTCCGGGGCGGGTATTTCGCCTCGACCTCCTCCGGCGTCATCGTCACATCCGGAAACAGCAGATCCGCAAGAAGTTGATAATCCATTCTGATTCTCCTATCCTGATTCGTCATATCAATATGTGACATTATACCACGTTTTCCCGGGAAAGTCCATATCTAACTTCGCTGTTTTTTCCCATTCCCGGGAAAATCTTTCAAAAAACCGGGCCGATGCATACCGCCCGCGTGCCTGTGTAAATAATTTTTACGGATCGCGCGGCGAATCTGTCGCAGACGGTTGATTTTTCGGGGAATCTGTGCTACAATATGAGCAACGGAAACACCCGACGGAGGAGCATTATGAACGACGAGAGCGCAAGACGGTTCCGCACGCAGCTCGGCGGATACCACAAGGAAGACGTCAACCGATACATCAAGGAAACCGATCTCAGACATACGGAAGCGCTGGAAGCCGCCCGGCAAGCCGCCGCGTGTGCCCAGAGCGCGCTCGACGACGCAAACGGGCGGATCGCCGCTCTCGAAGCGGAGGCGGAGTCCCATGCGGCGGAGCTCGGCGAAAAGACCGCGGCCTGCGAAGCGTCCGAAGCCGCCCTCGAAGACTGCCGGATCGAGCTCGACACCCGGAACGCGGCGATGGAATCCCTCCGCGCGGAATACGATGCGCTGAGCCGCAACGCCGAATCCCTCGCGCAGTCCGTCGCCCATCTGCGGGAAGAGAAAATCGAGGCGGAGAAGGCCCGCGACGAAGCGCTTGCATCCGCGCAGACGAAGGAACAGCAGCTTGCCGAGGCACTCGGCGAACTGGAGACCGTACGCAATTCCCTTATCGATACGCAGAAATCCGCCGATACGCTGAAAGCCGCTCTGGAAGACACGGATGGGAAGCTCTCGGAAAAATCCGAAGCGTTCGACACCGCGAAAGCCGAAGCCGAAGAACTGAGATCGGCGCTCATCGCGTCCCGGGAGAGCGAGAAGAAGTCCGCCGAAGAGCTCTATCTCGCCAATGACCGCCACAACGCCGAGACGTCCGATCTCCGCGCAAAGCTGGCGGATCGCGAAAAGGAAGCGGCGGATCTCAAGGCGTACGTCCTCGAGCAGCTCGAAGAGC